>JAPLSR010000326.1 GCA_026398545.1 Candidatus Sumerlaeota bacterium
GGGGAAACACGGCTTTGTGAAGGTTGGCGAGGATGGACATTTCCACTTTGAAAAAACCGGCGCACGCGTCCGCTTCTGGGGCGTGACAGTTGCCGCCTCACACATCGATATCCCGAAAGAGCGCATCCGCCTCGCAGTGGACACCATCGCCCGCGCCGGATGCAACGTCCTCCGCCTGCATGAGATTGACAACCGCGGCGGCGAAAAATACAACCTCGTCCGCCGAGACATCATTGATGAAGCATGGCCGCATAATAACGACTCACGCCACTTTGACCCCGAATACCGCGACCGGCTGGACTACTGGATATGGTGCGCAAAACAGAAGGGGGTTTATGTTTATCTCGTTGTGAGGGGCTATCGCACATTCCGCGCGGGCGACGGCGTTGCTGAGGCGGATAAACTGGACCGAAAGGCAAAACCTTACGGTTATTTCAATTCCCGTCTTTTAGACCTGCAGGATGAATACATCACAGAATGGCTCTTCAAGCATAAGAATCCTTATACCCGCCTGCCCAACGGGCTTGACCCTGCCGTGTGCATGATTGAACTCATCAATGAGGATAGCCTGTTCTTTGAGGCCGGCGAGTGGACATCCTTCATCGAGCCTTACAAGTCAGAATTTCAGAAACTCTGGAACGACTGGCTGAAAGGGCAGTATGGTAGTACAGATACCCTTCGGCGGGCATGGACAATCCCCGGCGGCGAGTGGTCTGCCTTCCTGCCGGAGGAGCGCCTTGAGGATGGCACGGTTCAGATTCCCGATATGAAGGCGCGCCCGGCGCATGAGATTGCGCCGGAACTGTCTGGTGAGCCGCTTTCTCATCCGCTCAGGCAGAGGGATGGTGCACGTTTCGCCGCCCATCTCCAGCGCAAAATATTCGCCCGCCAGCGCGACCTCATCCGCTCAATGGGATGCCCCATCCCCCTCACCGCCGTTGTCAACAGTGAGGTCATCCCTGACACATGGTCAGTCACGCAGGAACTGGACTTCACTGGCGAAAATGCCTACCAGGACCATCCTGCCTTCAAAGCGGGCGAGGCGTGGGTTGGCAAGTCCTTTTTCAAGAATACAAACTATCTGAGACAGACCGGTCCCTGGAGCCCGCCTGCATTCATGGCGCGTTACAAATGGGCGGGAAAACCGCTTGTGTGCCGCGAATGGACGCTCTGCTGGCCCAATGAATACCGGAACTCCTCAAATATCGCCATGGCAACTCAGGCGCTCCTCCAGGATTATGATGGCATGATTCACTTTGCATATTACACGGCTGGAGACCATTTTATTTGCAGTTCGTTCGGGATGCAGGCAGATCCCGCACGCTGGGGGACATTCGGCTACGCCGCAGAACTCTTCATCAATGGCGACATCAAACCCGCGGAGCGTCTCATCGAGATTGCTTACACGGATGAAGACCTCTTCCGCTACGGGAGCTATATGGACCACCTGTATGACCTGTCATGGGAATGCCGCCTGCAGAACCATCACTTTTCCGGCGCGGCGCAATCCGGGGCGGATATCCGCATCTCCAGCGGCAGAAGCGGGCTGGGCATATATACAGGGATGCATAATATTTTATGGGACTGCCGGTTTGAGCGCTGGAACGCAGACAGTGCCGCCCGCAGACAGAGCCTGTTTTTCACAAGCGGCTATCAGGACCCGCTTCTCCTGAACGGCGCCGATTTCCCCACCTCACCGGTTTTGCGCGGCGGATATGTGCCGCTGTGGGAGGGGGCGGGGCGATGCGGGGGTTTCTATGACCCACGGAGCAAAAATATCATCCTTAAAAATGTTGATTCCACAAGGGTGGTGGAGGCGGCGAGGGGACTCTTGCGCACCATTGAAAAACCCGATGCGCCATTCATGCCCATTCCAGAACCGGACTCTGTTGTTATCCGCTCAGGCGAGGTCATTCGAGACATCAAAAACGGCAGGGTGCTCATCAACACGCCACGCCTGAGAGCCGTCATGGGTGAGCTGAATCCCGCTGAAAGATTTATCGCGGGCGGATTTTCCGTGCTCTCGCAATCGCCCAATGCCTGCCTTATAGCCCTCTCGCTTGACGGCAAACCCTTAGAGGAATCGAAGAGATTTTCCGTGAAGATGGCAACCGTGGCAACCAACCGAGGGCAGATGCTGAAGCCCGTAACGGGTGAAGATGCACCCGGGCGTCTTGTTCTGGAATACCCCGGCTCTGTCCCTGTGCAGACGCAGGGTAAAGCCTCTGAGACCCCAACGGTGCTCTCAATGGGAGGCGCGCCGCTCATCGAGGCATTTTTGATAAATGGGACGTGGGAGGCGGTCTTTGACCGCGAGCGGGGCGAGGTCATGCTTACCTGCGACACACCGAATGTGCGATTCCGACTTGGGAAAGCGGCATTTGGCGCACAGTTGCCGGAAACGCTCTCCAGTATGTGCGCGTGGCGGCGCCGGCGCGTTAAGGAAGGGACCGGGCGGCGCATCCGCAATCCGGCGCACCTTTGAGATGTGCCTGCGGATGACTGCTTTTTCCTTGCATATATGTTTCACTCATTTGATATATGGAGCATATTCACTGGGAGGGAAAGACATGGTTACAGCCATCATTCTGATTAATGTTGAGCGCAAACGGGTGGGCGAGGTGGCGGAGACGCTTCATAAGATTGAAGGTGTGACGGAGGTATATTCCGTTGCGGGGCAATATGACCTTGTTGCCATCTTGCGCGTGAAGGAAAATGAACAGGTTGCCGAGATTGTCACCGGACAGCTATTGAAACTTGAAGGCATTCAAAAGACGGAAACCCTCATCGCCTTCAGCTGCTATTCAAGATATGACCTTGACCACCTGTTCAGCATCGGGCAGGAAAAGGGCTGACCGGTTTAATGGCGATGGAAACGGCATCTTCGGAACATCTGTTACATCTGACGCTCGGTCTTCTGCCCGGACTGGGACCCGTCCACATTGCCGACCTTCTTGAGACACTTCAATTTGAACACCTGAGCCTCATCGGGCTATTCAAACTCACACCCACCAAACGGCGGAAATGTCTCCATCTTTCACCCGAGATTCATAATGCCTTAGACAGAGCGCCAGCCCACCGGGAAAATATAAAAGCGCTTGAACCGAACCTGGAAAGGCGCGGCATCTCATGGATGGCGCGAGGGGATGCAATGTATCCGGTGCGGCTCACCCGCTTTCTGGGCAAATCAGCGCCCCACATCCTCTTTTATCAGGGCGACGTTGACATTCTACGGAAGGCATATTTCATTGGAATCATCGGGACGCGCCAGCCGTCAAAGGAGGGGCTGGAGGCGGCGCAACAGCTGTCAATGGAGTGCGCCCGACGCGGTGTGATAATCGTCAGCGGTGGGGCGAGGGGTATTGACGCCGCCGCACATTCAAGCGCCCTTGCCACGGGCGCTACCGTCTTCGTCCTCCCATTCGGACTCTATCACCTGAGACAATTGTCTTTCCTCGCAGAAAAACTGAAGAGCGGAAATCACCTGTTTCTTTCCGAATTTCACCCTGAAGAACGCGGGACACACAACACGCCGGTACAGCGAAACCGCACCGTGGCGGCGCTCGCCGATGCCATCCTCGTCATTGAGACGGGCACAAGGGGCGGGACGCTCCACACTGTTCGGTTTGCCCGCGGATTCGGGAAACCAATCCTCGCCGTGGATTTCTCCCCCGCGCCCAACCCCCCGGGCAATGCCTCCCTCCTTGCATGCGTGGCGGAATCTGTCCCTGCAGAGATTCACAGGGACACTCATGACCGCATTATGAAATCCATCAGGCGCGGGTCAGCCCTTCTCACAGAAAAGCCGCCCCGTTCCCATCTGCCGTCCTTTTCCAGGAGTTCATTCACAGGGGCATCTGCGGTTACCACGATAAAATTAACCCGCCAGTAATCAAGGAGTTCATCCCACGTCCGGTCGCCGGGTGCGACCTTGCGGTCAATGCCATTCTGGATAATCTGCTCATGGCGCATGAATGTCCCGCCGAAGATGTCATAACGGTCGTCGGTAAAAACCTTGTGGTATTCCGGGCTTAAGCGCCAGATGAGGAATCCCGCCTCATTAATCTGGTTGAACATCCGTCCGGTAAAGCCGTTGGCAACTATGAAATTCGCCTCCGCTACGGGGAAATTCGCCTCGTAATATCCCTCACCGGCAAAGAAGCGGAGATTACGGTCTATGAAGGATTCCCCCTCTCGATGATTCGCCACCGACCATCCAATAATGAGGACTGCGGCAAGGGTGAAGAGGGATGGGAGATGGGGCTTCAGACGTGCATGCGGGATTTCCTCCGCAAGGGCGGCAAATATCCGTCCACACACCGGAGCGCTGACAATCCCCACAAGCGGCAGATGCCTCACATGCTGTAATCCCTGGTGCATGAAAAAGATAATGAGAAGTCCCTCGGGAAGGGTTACAACCTTCTTTTTCAGGATGAATCCCGATGCCACCAGAAACAGGAGCAATGCCTCAAATGCAAGGGTGTAAAAGAAGTCCGGCGAGTGGAGCTCCGGAATGATACGGACAAGGAGCGTATCGCTCATCACGCGTCCGGGCAATAGATAAAGGTTATACCCGTAAGGATTAATGAGTGAGGCGGCAAGACATGCCACGAGAATGGCGGCATTCATGACAACATTTGTCTCACGCCAGCCCGTGGTGGAGCGCCACTGCACAAGGACTTTCCAGATATCCGCCGCAAGATAAGCCCCAATGGCAATAATGCCAAGGATGAAGCCCCCATGCAGATTTGCCCATGGAATCATGACAACGGGGAGGACCCAGAGCCAGCGCCGTTTGATGCGTCCCGACGCCGCCTCGCGCAGAAGAAATAACCATCCCGCAAAAAGGGCGTATGAAAAAAGCGGCGGTCGGGGATAAATCGTCCGGCGGGAAAGGAGAAGCGCCAATAGCCCCGCCAGAATCGCAATTGGCACACTCCCCGTCTCTCTCCAGGTAAGTGCGGCAACAAGCCCACATGCAACAACGAGGAGGAGCGCCGTGAGAAGGATGACCATGCGGAAGCCGCCGTGCTCGGTGCCATCGCCCAATTTGAATGCGGAGTAAAAGACGACCTGCGCCAGCCATTCATGATTGTGCCAGGGGATGGACTCGGAGGTGTAAGCAAGGATATCATATTTCGGGAGAGAAAATCCGTTTTCTGTGATTATCTTCCCTGTCTTCACATGCCACCAGACATCGTTATCCGAACGAATTGGGGTCAGGGCGAAGGAAAAGACGGAACAGATGAAAAGAAGGATGATAAAGATGTTCAGGAACTGGCGCACTTTTGCCCCTCCCCATGTGATACTCGGAACCGTATCACCAGTATGACCCACAAGACAAGGCTGAAAATGGACAGGGCGGTTCCATATACAAGGGAAACCGGACGGTATTCCATAATTACCACATGGTTACCCTTTGGGACCTCAATAGAGCGGAAGGCATTGTTTGCGCGCCCCAGCGCCAGCGGCGAGCCATCCTCTAATCTCGCCCGCCACCCCGGCATCCAGACATCGCCAGTCACAATCAGGGCATCCATCGGCAGGCGGCATTTCAAGCTCACACGCTGATGGTTATATAAGAGCACCCTGATGTTTTGCGCTTCATCAGGAATGTTTTGCATCCGCTCCTTTCCGCCCTCCATGACAACATAGGAGACCTGATGCGGGTCAAAATCCTCCGAGGAAAGCCTTCCAAGGAGCGTTTTTTCATCCGGCAGGGAAATAACCCTGTGCGGGATGTAGGCATAAGGAACCGCATCCGCACGGCGGTAAAGCGTCTTTCCTGAACGGACATCGGAGGCAATATTGACGAGGTCATCTCGCTTTCCGAGGCTGCCTCGTGAAAGGACAAAGGGGCAGGCGGTAAGACGCGCAGCGCCAAGACTCCCTGGTCGCGCCGCATTCCAGGCGTCAATGTAATGGCGGAGTTCCACCGGATGATATCCGAGCGGGACGCCGATGCCGTTCATCATCGGGCGGTTGGAAAGCTCATTGCCGATGTCAAGGACACGCACAGGCGGCGGCTCCTCCTTCAGGATGGCGTCAGGAAATGAGTGATAAAGATAATCATGATACGGTGCCGCAGGTTCGGGCTGGATGAATGTCCTGTCATTCATGGCAGGGTCAACGAAAAAGAGGACAAGGATGGTTGCCTTCACAAGCCAGAGGAGCTGGCGGGGCGCCGTGTTGGAGCGCACTAAAAACCATGTGTGAAAGAAAAGCCCGAGTGCGATAAGCGTCACCCCCGCAAAGAAGAGGCTGCGACGTAAACTATAGACAATGCGGCTGAGCCTTTCATAAAAAAAAGCCGCCCCGCCCTCCAAGCCGGCATATTGCCCTGACTTCTGAATAACGCGGAGATAATATCTGTGGGACATTACGGTGAGGATGAAGAAAAGGAGTCCGAGAATTACAAAGATGAGGATGAAATTTTTTTGCGCATGTTTATCCGTCTTTTCCCTAGCGCGCTCCATGAGCGCCTCAAACCCGAAGGCGGCAAGCACCGCGGCGCAAATGCCCATGAGAAACATCACCGTGGCGGGGGAACGGAAATGTCTCATCCCCGGCACATACCCATACAAAATGCGATACAGCGGAGAATATGCCCCGCAGGCGATAAGCATGGAAAGGAAAAAGAGAAGCGTGAAATAAAATTTTACCGGTCGCGCAGAGAGCAAACTCCCAACAAGAGCAAGTATGACAATTGCCATGCCGAGATAATCGCTCACAAGCCGCTCACCCCAGCGCCCCCAGTAATTACCGTATCCCCCGCGGATGCTGTCACCTGTGAAGCGCGGGAGGAGAAGCTCCCAGAGCTCCTCCGGCGGATAGGAACTCCTTGCGGCATCCTGAAATTCCATCCCGCTCCCGCGGACGGAAAAGCCCGCAGTCTCATAGGCGGGCATGGTTTGTACGGCGGAGATGGCAAGGGAAAAAAGAATGACGGTGGCTAAAAGACTCAACACCTTCGCGGGCGGGATTGCAAGGGGCGCTCGCCGTCTCCCGCCAACGCACCAGAGGGTGTAAATGAGGGCGGCTCCAATGCCATAATAATAAACCTGCGGATGGCTGGAAAGGAGCGGCATGGCAAGCGCCGCACCCGCGTAAAGAAAGCGCCTTTTTTTGCCAGAGTAAAACCCGCGATGGAGATGACTTATAACCAGTGGAATCCAGACAATCGCCTGGACCTTCTGCAGATGACCCGGATAACAAAGGGTGGCAAAATGGCCACACATCTGGAAACCCAACCCCCCCACAGTGGCGGGGAATCTCTTCAATCCTATGGCGCGGCTCAGGCGGTAAACAAACGCACCCGCCAGAATGCTGTGGAGCACATATTGCACATTGAAGGCGAAGGGAAAGGAGAACACAAGGAAGAGCCATGAGGGCGGATAAAATGGACAGAAGGCAAATGAGCCGATAAAGGGGATGCCGCAATAAAGATGGGGCAGCCAGGTGACAAAAGTCCCGCCTCTCAGATTTCCCCAGCCGTAACGCAGCATGAGATAATCATGATAGAGGGTGTCATTGCCAAACAGGATGACATCGCCCCGCAGGACACATGAATAAAGAAGGAACGCCGATGCGGCAATGGCTGTGCACGGAAAGACCCTTTTAAATTTCCTTTGATTGATGAATGTCATGAATGAACGGTCTGTGCCCTCATATTGATGATACTAACCTTGAGGAGACGTTTGATAAGCGAAAGATGGCGCAGTGTCTCAGGCGCCACAAGGACGCTGTCAAGGTCTCCCCCTTGGAATTTCTCCTCCAGTGTGCGCAAGTCCTCTATAATATCCTGTATTTGTTCAAAAGTTGGGGTCTCCTCGCGGACAAGCACAGACCGGACTTCATTCAAAAAACTGTTCAGGGCGGGCTGAAGTCCCGTTGAGCCAAGCAGGTGTTCAATGAGAGTTCGGGCAGATTGAAAAATGCCCATCGGGGAATCCAGAGAAATCCTTGTGAGACGTGGATGGGAGAGTCTCTCGGCGTCCTGCTGGTTAAGTGGATAAGCAAGCGAGACGAAATGACCCCAGAGCGGGAGGGGCGCCAGATGCCGCAGGTAATCGGCGAGGCGGGAAAGTGTTTCGGTCTGAAACATGGGAGCAAACATGGCATCATCAGGAATACGGTTGAGGTCGCCTTCGATGGTTGCCTCGAGGACAAATGGCGGAGTTGCGGGGTAACGGGCGATTAGAGAGGTGATAAGTCCGTCATTTATCCAGGTTGTTGCAGATGTCTGAATCTCCCGAAAGTTGTCAGCACCGGGCAAGGGAAATTCACCCGGTATAACGAGGAGAAACGGCATGGAAAATCGCGCCTCCCGCAGCCTTCCGGAAACGTAAGCCATATATTTTGTCAGACATTCTTTCTTCCACGCCTTCCAGAGGGTTGTTGCGGCGTCTTCATCCTTCAGTGAAAGGGGTGCCAGTTCTATCTTCAGTTCCTCCTTCACCGCCCTGCGGCAATAATCACAAAAGCATGCAGCCTCATCCGGCGTGGAATACTCAAATGGATAGGTGTGCAAATCCACCACGATGCCGGTGACGGGAAAGGACTCGACGATTTCAATGAGGAGGTCTGCTGAGAAACGCCGCACCTCGGGGTTATTCAGGCAGAGGAAGAGGTCATTCTGTGAGGCGCCGATGGGGGCATAAGTTTTCCTTTTGTTCATGGCAGCCCATTTTTTACGGCGGGCAATAATGGGACCGAACTCATGGATGCGCCTGTCGCCGACGCGGAGAATATCCGCATACGCAAACACGGCGAGGTCATGCTCAGAGGCGGCTTCAAAGATATCAAGGAAGACATCGCCAACCTTTTTCAGGTCGGGGCGGATGGCAGGAAGATGATAATCCGAGGCGACGCGGCTCGGGAAAAGGGTGTAACCTCCGCGAAAGGCGGGGAGCAGGAGGGCATTGAATCCCGACCGGGCGGCGAGGGCAACTTGTTCACGGAGCGCGCCTCCGGAAGGCTTCTCCGGCACATCCAGCAAATAAACACAAGTCCCGAGAAGGGATGTCTCACCGGTTGAATTCATCGCAATTATTTCGTCCATATATGAGGTTTATTTTCACTGACAAACTCAAACAATCATCAAGAATCACGTTGCGGAAAACTTAAATATCATGCAATAAAAATCCATAGTTGACATGAAAGGATAATAAAAAATAGATTCCATCACAAAATTGACTTTGTAAACATGAAACATGTTTATGAGAAATCACGAAAATATCTTCAATAAAGATGTGCAATCCGTGCCGCTGAGCGAGCCGGATGAGTGGGCGCTCCTGTCGCCGGAAGAACGTTATATCGAGAGTGGGAAGCTATGGGTTGTCTATCTTAACCTGGGAGGTTCCCTTGATCCCGAACCCGATTCACAAAGCCCTTTTGACTTTGAAGAAAACGAACGCGCGGTTCCTGCCTGATGGGAGGTCAGGCGTGCATTTTATACGGCGCGGCGGAATCGGAACAACGTAAATGCAGGAAACTTAAAGATAAAACCTAATAGTACAATAAGTGCTACAAAGTATCGTTTTGAAAAAATGACTAAGCCTCTCTGACCATAGATATTTGACAAGATTAACAAGATTTACATGATTCATATCCTGTAAATTCTGTCTGAGAATCTGAGAGATGTTTTCTCACATTGTATCAGATTGAGGATAAAACATAGTGATAGAACAACCTTTACATATCATCTTCATCTGGCACATGCATCAACCCTTTTACAAACGGCTGGACACCGGCGAGCATGCTATGCCCTGGGTGCGGCTTCACGGGACAAAGGATTATCTGGATATGCCCCTCCTTGTGGAGGAGCGCTCCGGTATGAAGGCAACGTTCAACCTTGTACCCTCACTTGTGGAACAACTGGAGGAGTTTGCACAGGGTGCGGCGAAGGAACGGACGCTGGAGCTTTCCCGTAAAGCCGCTATAGACCTCTCCCCGGAGGAAAAACGTTTCATCGTTGCAAATTTTTTTCAGTGCAACCACGAGCGCATGATTCTGCCATTTGCGCGCTATGAGGAGCTTTATTCACGCAGGGGGTGGGCGCGAACGCCGGCAGAACTTGACCGCGTCCTGAACTATTTCAACAACGAGGATATCCTCGACCTGCAGGTCTGGTTCAACCTCGCATGGATTGACCCCCTGCTCCGTGAACGCGATGAGTCTCTTGCGCATCTTGTGAGAAAAGGGTCTCACTTCACAGAGGAGGAAAAGTCTCTCCTCCTCGATAAATGCCTTAAGATAATCGGGGAGGTCATTCCCACATACAAACGCCTTCAGGAGAAAA
The DNA here is from genome assembly GCA_026398545.1 of Candidatus Sumerlaeota bacterium. Lineage (GTDB taxonomy): Bacteria > Sumerlaeota > Sumerlaeia > MWCT01 > MWCT01 > JAPLSR01. The sequence continues at coordinate 10,301 of JAPLSR010000326.1, forward strand.
ATATTATTGAGGTCAGTGTCAGCCCATTTTATCATCCAATCCTCCCGCTCCTGTATGATACCAATTTCTGCCGGAGGCCGCGCCCGCAATGTCCCACACCAAAACTCCAGTTTAAACATCCCGAGGATGCCGCATGGCACATCAATGAGGCATGTAAGTTTTACAAAAGCCGCTTCGGACGCGCCCCGCGCGGCATGTGGCCCAGCGAGGGCTCCGTCTGCCCAGAGATTATTCCTCTTTTCACCGGCGCCGGTCTCTCCTGGATTGCCACAGATGAGGAAATCCTCGCCCTCTCACTTGGCAGTAAACTCTTCGCAAGAGACGCGCAGGGGTCCCTATCGGAGGAGAATGCCCAAAAACTATACCAGCCCTATCGCGTCACATATCAGGGTGCGGAGGTTACGGTCTTTTTTCGCGACCACGCACTATCCGACCTGATTGGCTTTCAATACGCCGGCTGGGAGGCGAAGGAAGCGGTGGAACATTTCATCCTCCGCCTGAAAAAAATTCCAAAACTCCTGCAGGATGATGATGAGCCACATGTGGTCTCCATCATCCTTGACGGAGAGAATTGCTGGGAGTTCTATCAGGATGACGGTCTCCCGTTCCTGCGACTTCTCTATGAGCGGATTGCCACCGACCCGGAACTGATGCCGACCACGCCATCGGAGTATATGGCGGCTCATCCACCCCGCAGGACGATAAAAGGGCTTTATACGGGCTCCTGGATAAATCATGACTTCCACATCTGGATTGGCCATGAGGATGACAGGTTGTCCTGGGAGAGGCTCGCCCAAACACGACAGGATGTAATGCGGCAGATTGAAAACCCCCAGGCAAACTTGAGCACCGACGCCGCCGCCCTCGCCAGAAAGGCGATTGCCGTTGCGGAGGGGAGTGACTGGAACTGGTGGTATGGTGATGACCACAGCTCCGGCATTGATGACCAGTTTGACCTTCTTTACCGCAATTATCTTATGCAGGCATACAGTGCGGCGGGAATGGAAATCCCTCCGCGCCTTTATGTGCCTATCATGAGCACCATCACCGGCGCATTCCGCGAACCTGCCGCCTTCCTGAAACCAACTATCGACGGGCGCGTCACCAGCTATTTCGAATGGCTTGCCGCAGGCATATATGAAGTATCCTCCGGCAGCATGCACCGCCGCCAGCATGTCATCCGTTCAATCCGGTTCGGGTTTGATGCGGAAAATCTTTTCATCAGGATTGACCCTGACCCCGACATTTTGACAAAGGCTGACAGGGAGCCGCTGACCTTTATTGTGGCAATCCTGGAGCCCATACCCTCGCGGCTGAAGGTGAAAATCGGCGGGGGGGACGTGCGACCCCTCACGCTACAATGTTACACGGAAAAGGAAAATGGGACATGGGCATACGCCTTTTCACTGGAGACAGTCGCCTTCGCACGCATCATTGAGATGGGCATCCCGTTTCGAAAGATTGGACTGATTCCCGGCATGGTTATGAATTTCCAGGTGCTCGTCCAGAGCAAGGAGCATGAGATAGAGCGTTGCCCCGATGGCGCTCCCGTCCGCATGGTCATCCCCGACCGCGATTTTGAAGAAACCGTGTGGATGGTTTAAAGAAAGTTGAACAAGTCAGGGAGTTGAACCCTTATACAACCTATCTTATGATTTCTGGTCGATATCGGCATTGATTCTGAAAATTCTGACTCGCCCACCATCCCGGAAAGAAGAGTTATAAATTGTGATAAATCGCTCGTCCTCTCCCATAAACACAGGTTTCAATGCTGGAAAATTTTCCATGTCATGTTCATCCATGACCAGAGTCGAAGCGCCGACCATTTTTGCCCTTTTCAACAGCTCCTCTCGATTGTTCACAAGAAAAAGATAAGAATAATTACTGCTGAAAAGGGCATATCTTTTATCACCTGTAATCAGAATCTTTTCTGTTCCGAGATTATTTTTTATCCAATCTCCCACCAATCTGTGATAAGACTGGGATAATGTGTTCTCACTGACGCTTTTCATATTATATCTTATCCCCTTATAGGCGAGAGGGGATAATAAAACAATGACGGCTGGAATAAACAAACCATGTTTCCACAATCCCGCCTTTTTTGCCAGAAAGATAATAATGCCGGCATAAAGAGGACAGAAAAGATAAATCAGATGATACAGATACCGGACTCGGACTTGAAGAACAAGAAAAGCAATAAAAAGGAACGATGAAATAAACAATACTAGTAACATCTCCTCATATCGCAATTTCAGGCGGAAACTTTTAATTCGCGCAGAAAGAATAATATAAAGAAAAACCAGAAGGAGTTCATAATCTTCAAAAAAACTCTTAAATAATTTTATCGTCTTTTGCAGTATAGGACTTTTATCCCTCTCTTTTTGCAGGGAACTGGAAAGCGATATATCGTTTTCAAGCTCGGGGAAGGGTGATTGGGGTGGAGCAATGGACATTTTTCTGCTGAGCCACTGATTTGCCTCCATGGCTGGTTTGACATGCACAAAGAGATACTCGGAAAAAACCATGCCGGTAAATTTCAACATAAAGAAGGAATGCACAAGAAAGAGAATCGTAAAAATTGATATGGGATAGATAATGCCCCAGGCTTTTTGCATAGAACCTGTTACATAAAAGTAAATCAGGCACCATATCGGGACTATAAGAAAATATAACAATCCCAATTCAAAGCGACATAAATAAACGGCAAAGAGAAGAAGCCCAAGCATCACACTATATTTTTTCCTTCCTGTCTCGAGAAAATTTATCATGATATAAATTGCTACTAAAAAGAAAAATGATACGGTGGTATTGATAAGGGAATTGCATGATATTTTTACCGCCACAGGATGTACACATGCAATAATCCCGGCAACGAACGCTGTTAATTTATCTGCAATCTTTCCCGCAATCAGGAAAACGAGATAAGGATTTATAACTCCAAATACAAAACTTACGATAAGAGACGATATAATCGGATTTTTCACCAAAAAGTTACAAAGTGCGATAAAAAAGGCGTATCCGGGCGTGTATTTAAACAAACTTTCCACAGGTCTCATCACTCCACCAAGAACCGGACGAAAATCCAATGCCGAAATCTGCAACGAATATTTAATCCATAAAACAGAGTCTGAATATATGTATTCCCGGTAAAAAGGGATAATGATGCGAAATATACTGGCAAGAATAGTAAGAACTAAAAAAACAAGAAAGGAGTTTTCATATAATTGTGGCAAGCGTTTCATGACACGTTTCTTCAACAATATATAATGTCTTATTATCTTTGAGTGCCAATAATTATGAAGAATTAAAAACCATAAACCGATAGAAATGACAAGGGAAATAACATAAGAAATAAAAATGATGAAATTTCATTGGCACCATACTATAATTGGTGCCAAAGTTAGTTAATAACCTATTTTTATACTTGAATGTTATTTTGTGGGGAGATGAGTATTGCCTTTAATGGAACCGACAGAGACGGACATAACGCGCTTTCTTCAATCCCTGAAGAAGGAGTATGCCCCGGATGAGCTCTCCATGATTGAGAAGGCGTATCACTTTGCCGAGGAGTCACACAAGGGGCAGATGCGCGCCTCCGGCGACCCATACTTTACCCATTCTTGCGCCGTGGCTGAACTACTCGCTGACCTCCACATGGACTACCATTCTATCTGCGCCGGACTTCTCCATGATGTCCTTGAGGATACCGCCGTGACGGACACCCTCCTCGCCGGGGAATTTCCCGAACCTATCGTGGAGCTGGTCCGCGGGGTCACGAAAATCTCCTCTTTAAGCTTTCACACCGCCATGGAAAAACAGGCGGAAAACCTGCGGCGGATGATGATTGCCATGGCAAGAGACATCCGGGTTATCATTATCAAGATGTGCGACCGTCTGCACAATATGCGCACCCTTGATTTCCTCCCTGCCCCCAAAAAACTCAGCATCGCGCGGGACACCCTTGAGATTTACGCCCCACTTGCCAACCGCCTTGGCATGATGCGCATCCGCTCGGAACTCGAAGACCTCTCCATGAAATATCTTTACCCGAATGAATACAGTGACCTTGTGGAGAAGACGCGCCATCACGCCCCTGTGCGCACAGAACTGATTGAACGCACAAAGGTAAAACTCGCCGCAGAGCTGGAAAAACGTGGCATCCCCGCCCATATTGAGGGACGCTCCAAACATTTTTATGGCAGCTTCAGCAAGATGCAACGCCAGTAGATTACCTTTGAGGAGATTTATGACCTGACCGCCATCCGCATAATCACAGATACCGTTGCGCATTGCTACGAAATCCTCGGTCTGCTCCACTCTATCTGGCGACCCATCCCCAGCCGGTTCAAAGACTTCATCGCCCTGCCCAAGGAAAACCAGTATCAGTCGCTCCACACTACCGTCATTGGACTGGATGGCGAGGTGACAGAAATCCAGATTCGCACATGGGAGATGCACCGCATTGCGGAGGAGGGTATTGCGGCACACTGGAAATATAAGGAGGGCAGGCAGGGACCCTCGGATATTGATAAAAGGCTCCAGTGGCTGCGCCAGATTATTGAATGGCTCAAGGACATCCGCAACCCGTCCGATTTTGTTGATGCACTGAAGGAGGATGTCTTTGCGGACACGGTCTACTGCTTCACTCCAAAGGGCGACATCGTTGAGATGCCGGGGGGTGCAACACCTCTTGACTTTGCCTACCACATCCACACTGAGGTGGGAAATACCTCTGTCGGGGCGCGCATCAATAAAAAATATGTCACACTGAAGACCCCGCTGACAAGCGGGGATGTGGTGGAGATTATTACCAGTAAGAACGCACACCCTTCACGCGACTGGCTTGACCTGGTCAAGACCACCCGCGCCAGGAACAAAATCAAACATTATCTCAAGACAAAGGAGTTTGACCTTTATGCCCGCACCGGGCACGACCTCCTCCAGAAAGCACTCCGCGCACGCAATCTCTCCCTCTCCAGCGAGGAGGTTAAGGAGCAGATGGATAGCATCATCAAGGGAAGCAGGGTCAACTCCCTCGATGAGCTCTTTTTCGAAATCGGATTCGGGTCCCTGCCGGTTCAGGAAGTGGCGATGAAGCTTGTGCGCCAGACAATCGCCGCAGCCCCACGCAAGAAAAAGGTCAAAAAGGACAGAACGCCCGGCATTATTGTCCAGGGCATCCATGATGCCTTTGTCAACTATTCCAACTGCTGCAATCCCATCCCCGGCGACCCCATTGAGGGATTTGTGACTCGCGGGCGTGGCATCTCTATTCATAAAACCGACTGCCACTCGCTCCTCCGGCTCAAAAACGACCCCAATAATGACCCCTCACGGATTGTCTGTGTTTCGTGGGATACAGAGAATCTCCCTGGTCGGCGTGTTACAGTGAACGTAGTAGCGCGCGACCGCACAGGACTTCTGAAAGATATCTCCAGCTGCATCAGCCACCTGAACCTGAATGTGGAAGAGTCCCACACCAAGGTGATTCCACAGAAACATCAAGCCCGGTTCCGCTTTCAAATCACCATCTATGACACAAACGACCTGAATAATCTCCTGAACCAGATTCAGAATGTTCCAGGCGTGATTTCCATTTCGCGCACCATGCGCGCAACATGACATCAGGGGACTTCAATGTCTCAGGTGAGAAAAGGGTAAAAATGCGGCATCTGGTGCGGGCGGCATTCCTGTTCATTCTTCTTCACCCGCTGTGCCTTGCGGCGGACTCCATGTATATTTACGGGATTCATTCCTGGGGTGATGGGGCGGGAGGGCTCATGAACGGGCGCGGCGGCTGGTCTGTGGAGGTGGTCAACACGGATTATTTCGCATGGGATTTCACAACGGAGCAGGCACAGAGGCTGAAAAATGAGGGCTTCACGCTTATACTGCGCATCAACAAATATTTCGGACATACCATTCCCGCTTATGAGACTCAATTCGATGCGTTCGCCCAGTCAGTGGCAGACAAGGCATGGACTTTTCGGAATTATACCTCGCGCTTCATCATCGGGAACGAGATGAATGCCTCGTTTGAAGGAAATATCTCCGCCTCAAACTATATCAAATGTTACCGCAAATGCCGGACGAAAATTAAGGAGCGTCTGCCGCAGGCAGAGGTCGTCGTGGGGGCGGTAGCGCCGTGGAATTCCGACCAGCCCGGGGTCGGACCCTATCCGTCCAATCGCAAATGGCTCAACTATTTTTATCAGCTTGTGAATGACCTCGGCGATGAGTGCGATGGTTATGCAATTCACGCTTACGGCGGACGCGGGGGCGATTCTGACCCGCGAAACGATGACGAAATGGGATTCGGCGTGTTTCACCGCTGGCTGGAAATCATAGAACAAAATCCCTTCGCGGCTCAAAAACCCGTCTATCTAACGGAAATGAACCATGCCGCCGATGGGGAGCGTTCCGCCGGTATCCCGCGCTATGACTATCCATCGGGCTACATCCAGAAACTCTTCGAAGCCGTGAACACCTACAATGAGGGCAATGATTTCCGGGTGAAGTCCGCCTGCTGGTTTTCATACGCCAACGGCGGCTTCCCCGGTTACAACATCTCCACAAATTCTACTATGTCCGATGATTTCCGCTATGCAACGCAGAATACCGCTTATCTGAACCGGATTCTGGCGGTAAAACGATGGGAACTTTATGAATGAGACGCCCATGCCACACATGAGGTCAGCGCTCACCCTTCTGATACGTCCGCCTCATTGCACAACCAGCGGGACCGCACATCGCGTGCAAAGGCGGCAAAACGTCCCTCTTCAATGGCGAGACGCAACTGGCTCATGAAGTCACACATGAAATAAAGATTGTGAATGGTGTTAAGCCTTGAGCCAAGGATTTCTCTTGCATAATACAGGTGGCGGAGATAGGCGCGGGAAAAGTGGCGGCAGGTGTAACAGGCACAGGTTTCACTCACGGGATGCGGGTCGTCGCGAAACTCGGCATTCCTGATTTTCAGAACGCCCTCCTGTGTCAGAAGTGTGCCGTTGCGGGCGTTGCGCGTGGGAAGAACGCAGTCAAACATGTCCACCCCGCGCTCCACTGCGAGGAGGAAATCAAGCGGCGTGCCGACGCCCATGAGATAGCGCGGGCGGTCCTCCGGCAGGACGCAACAGGAGACCTCAAGCATCTCATAGGTCTTTGATTTCTCCTCACCGACGCTCAATCCCCCGATGGAATAACCGGGGAGGTTAAAGGCTATTGTGCGCCCAGCGGACTCGCGTCGCAGGTCTTCATAAAAACCGCCCTGGACAATGCCAAACAAAACCTGCTCCTGCCCCGCCTCTGTCCTGCGGAATTCCTCCACGGCGCGCCCCAGCCAACTGAGTGTCAGGTCGGTGGATTTCACGGCATACTCGCGGCTC
>JAPLSR010000353.1 GCA_026398545.1 Candidatus Sumerlaeota bacterium
GTATTGTAAAATTATCCAACTTCCGTCTTTTTCAGGTCTTCAATGGCTTTCAATGCGTAGGCAAGTTTGGATGCCGCCTGTCTCAGGCTTAGAGCAAGCCTTGAGGCGGGCGACTTAAGTAAACACGCGAGACGACCCAGAATTTCCTGTTTTCCGGGCATCTTTGCCAACCGTTCCACTGTCTTCCGGGCAATCTTTTTACCCTCCAGAAGTCCGCCCTTGACTTTGAGTTTTTCACTGGTTCTGATGAATTCACTGAGGATGCGGGCTGGTAGGACAGGGTCATCATATCCGATGGCAATAGCGGTCAGTCCGGTCAGAAATTCATCCAGGGATTCACATCCTGCCTTCTGGATGGCAATTTTTGCCAGACGGTTCTTCACGATGCGGAATTCAACCTGCTGCTCGCGCAGGATTTTACGGAGACCGGTCATCTCCTGCACCGTCATGCCCCGGTAGTCCGTGAGGATAAGCGATTTCGCCTTCCTGAACTTATCTGTCAGGCTCTCCACCGCGTTAATCTTTATCTGCTTGACCATTTTCTCACCCCTTTCTTTTCCGGCTGAGACCACCGCGGTCATGCGGTTCAGCCATGGTTTCATCCAGCAGGTCCAGGGTCATGCAGAACATCTTGCCTTCCCAGAAAGAAACGCAGGGAGAGCGTATTATATCCTTATGTCTGTCCCGACCCCTGTCTCGGTAGGTGGCTGTGCCTTATCCCACTCAAGGACCTACTGTCTCTGACAGGATTTTCATCAAGTGATTGATAGATGGTATTCTACGCATCGGTTTTGGGGTTCAGACTTTCAGAACTTGGCGGGAGCCTTTCCTCGTGACTCCCCACAATGCCCATTTTTTAATCCCCCATCCATTCAATCACTCAATAGGTTTGACCTGATTAGGGTCAATTCTTATTCCCGGGCTCATAGTAGAACTGAGCGTGATACTTTTGATATACTGTCCACGTGCCGAGGCGGGTCTTACCTTGATAATGGCGTCAATCAGCGCCGCGGCATTATCAAAAATCTGCTGGTCTGCAAATGATGTCTTGCCAATCATCACATGCACATTCGCCAGACGGTCGAGGCGGAATTCAACACGTCCGCCCCTTATCTGATTTATAGCCTCCGCTAAGTTGAAAGTTACTGTTCCGGTTTTAGGGTTGGGCATAAGTCCTCTTGGACCCAGCACCTTGCCCAGCTTGCCTACCAACTTCATCATGTCGGGGGTGGCGATGGTGGCTTCAAAATCCGTCCAGCCGCCGGCAACCTTCTCGACCAGTTCTTCCGCACCAACAAAATCCGCACCCGCCTCCGTCGCCTCTCTTGCCTTTTCTCCTCTCACAAAGACAGCCACACGGATTTTTTTACCCGTGCCGTGGGGGAGAATAACGGTGCCGCGTATCTGCTGGTCGCTTTTCCGCGGGTCAATTGCCATGCGGATATCAAGACTGATGCTCTCATCAAAATTAGCCCATTTGACCTCCCTGAGGAGTTTGACGGACTCTGAAAGGCTGTAGGTGCGATTCCTATCTATCTTGACTGCGACTGCTTGATATTTCTTCCCACGTCTCATTAGGTTTCTCCTTGCTTGAATTTCTGTTACTTCATCTTCAGTCCATTACTTCAATGCCCATGCTGCGGGCTGTTCCTTCAATCATGCGTGCTGCCGCCTCCAGCGATGCCGCATTCAGGTCCTCTTTTTTTATTTTTGCAATCTCAATCACCTGGGCGTGAGTCACCTTACCCACCTTATCCTTGTTCGGGATGGCGGAACCTTTTGCCAGCCCTGCGGAACGCTTCAGAAGGACTGCTGCGGGAGGTGTCTTCAATTCAAATGTGAATGTGTGGTCATGGTATATGGTTATCACCGCGGGGATTATCAGACCCTGCTGCTCCTTCGTTTTGGCATTAAACTGCTTACAAAACTCCATGATGTTCACACCATGCTGACCAAGTGCGGGTCCAACAGGTGGGGCGGGATTTGCCTGTCCGGCGGGACTTTGAAGTTTCACCACAGCCAATACTTTCTTTTTTGCCATTTCTCAACCCTCAGTTCTAAAATCAGATGTCTGAAAAGTTGGTGTCTGAAACACCCTCAGAGCGACTCCACCTGCATTATATCCAGTTCCACTGGCGTGGGACGACCAAAGATGGACACCATCATCCAAATCTTTGCCTTCGCCTCATCAATATCATTAACCGTCCCGATAAAATTGGCAAAAGGTCCTTCTATCACACGAACCTGCTCACCCGGACGGTATTTAATCTTCGGTTTTGGCTTCTCATGTTTCACCTCAATCATCTCCAGCACATGCCGAACCTCTTCCTCGTCCAGTGGGATAGGCTTTCTTTTATTATCCTCCCGCACATTCAGGTCTCCAACAAACCCGGAAACCCCTGTAATCTTCCGCACCATGTCAAAAAAATCCTCATTCGGAACCACCTCAATAAGGATATAACCGGGCATGAGATTCCGTGTGGTCGTCCGTTTCTTGCCATCCTTAATCTCTACAACATTTTCCGTGGGGATGACCACCCTTTTCAAAATGTCCTTAAAGCCCTCAATGGCTGACCGATACTCAATATTCTGCTTCACCTTCGCCTCATGGCCGGAATATGTGTGAAGCACATACCAATTCGTTTCCATCTTTTTATCGCTCTTCCCGGTTAATAAATTGTGGAAGGTCCTTTTGTCATATACGGAGAAATAGTTCCAGAAATGACCCGAATACCTTGTCAATAACGCCAATATATACTGACAGAATAAAGACCACAACGATGACAACAACTGTATAGGTAACCAATTCATCACGACTGGGCCAGGTGACTTTCTTCATCTCAACCTTAACATCTTTCAAGAAGTTACTAATCTTCTCATACCATTGCCGGATTTTGTTCATCTGGCTACGCCCCGATTTTTAATTTCAATGCTACTTGATACCTTCGCATTCCAACTCATGTTTCTATAAATATGTATCAACCCTCGCGACCCTTTTTTCACACAAGCATTGGGTGGCAGGCCAGGAGGGAATTGAACCCCCAACCCCCGGTTTTGGAGACCGGTGCTCTAGCCAATTGAGCTACTGGCCTGTATAGCCTATTTCGTTTCTTTGTGAAGGGTGTGCTTCCTGTCAAATGGACAATATTTCTTCAGTTCAAGTTTCGTGCTTTGATTCTTTTTGTTGCGGGTTGTCGTATAATTCCGCCGTTTGCACTCTGAACAAGCCAGTGTCACTATCTCACGCATGATATTTATCCTTTAACCTTAAATCTCTTGGTCAGTAACCCAATTTATAATTGTCAATTGTCAATTATCAATTGTTAATTATTCCACTATTTCCGTGACGACGCCGGCGCCTACGGTGCGACCGCCCTCGCGAATGGCAAACCGCAATCCCTTCTCCATCGCAATCGGAACGATTAACTCGCCAGTGAGCGCAACATTGTCACCCGGCATCACCATCTCCACACCGTCCGGCAGAATAACCTGACCCGTCACGTCCGTGGTGCGGAAGTAAAATTGCGGGCGATAACCCTTGAAAAATGGCGTGTGCCGCCCGCCCTCCTCTTTCGACAAGACATACACCTGCGACTTGAATTTCTTGTGCGGAGTGATTGACCCCGGAGCCGCAACAACCTGCCCGCGCTCCACCTCTTCCTTCTCAATCCCGCGCAAAAGCAGACCGACATTGTCGCCGGCAATA
>JAPLSR010000176.1 GCA_026398545.1 Candidatus Sumerlaeota bacterium
GTGAGCTCGGATATGCGTCTTGCACCGCTGACAAGCGAGGGTTACATGCTGGGGGATTACTTAGGCATTGCAGAGAGTCGTGGCGGTGATTCACAAGCCGTGCCTATCTGGATTGACACACGTCGCACCACGCCCGACCCCTTTGCCTGCCGAGTCTCTGACTATCAGTCAGGAACAAAGACCTATCTCTTATATGAATAACCCATCTCGCGCCGAAATGCCATATCGCTATTCCAGCGTAATTGTTCCCGTGCGCGATATATTGCCCCCGAATAGACATTCTGCAAGGGCGAATGCCTCCTCAGGCGTGCAAGGCATGAGAGGATGAACCATGATGTGCATGGGCATCGGCGGCTGGTTATGACCGACATCCTGAAGATAGTGAATGCCGCCCATCAGAAAACCCCCCTGTCTCCTGTAAAACCGGATACGCCTTTCCGCAAGTGTGCGTTCCTCCTGAGTGCCGACTTCGTCAGGTCTTTCCACCTCAAATAACATGGCTTTGAGACGCAGGGGTAAGAGCCTTCTTATAATCTCATTATATAGAGCCGAGCCGACACCCCTGTTGCGCGCCTCACCAGCCACGGCAAGATATATGAGATAGGCGACCGGACATCTCTCCGAGACCTCGTATAGTGCAAGCCCGACAAGATTATCCTGAACATCCATTGCGGCAAGGAAAAATGTGTTCTGCGCCGCCTTTTTTGCCTTTTCCTTCAGCATTTTAAGAAACACTGAGACGAGCATCTTTCCCCGCGGCGGAAAGGAGGTCTCATAAAGGTCGAGCCAGGGGAGCAAAAGGTCGTCACTTATATCTTTGATTTCCACAAAAGAAAGCGAGTGAAAATTCATCCTCTCCTCCTTCACAAAATCCGTGTTTATCCAATTCCCAAAAATATAAACGAGATTCAAGGATAATCATGGGATGAACAATGACGTCCGGAACAGGAGAGATTTTTTTCTTGCAAACCCGCCTGCAAAGACCTTTATTCCCCTTAATTGTTACAAAAATCTATCAAAAACCCAAAAGTGACATCTCTGCTTCACGTTGGGACAGGAGAGTGAAATATGTTTCGCATCGGTTTTATCGGTACGGGCAATGTGGCGAGCGCAATCCTCGGCGGAATTGTGCCTGCCGGTCTTGCCAAGGCGCAAGATATCTGGGGATACGACAAGGCCCCTGACCGCCTTAACGCCGCACGTGAAATTGTCCCCTTCAACTGCTGCCGCTCAAACAGGGAGCTTCTGGATAAGGCGCAGATTATAATTCTCGCCGTCAAACCCCAGAATGTGCCGGAGGTCATGGAAGCCCTGAAGGACGCCGCAACGCCCGGCCATCTCTTCATAAGCGTCTGCGCAGGTATAAAGACTTCCTACCTTGAGAGCCGCCTTGGCGACACGACGCGGGTCATCCGTGTGATGCCGAACACCCCCGCCCTTATTAAATGCGGCGCCTCGGCGCTTGCGCGGGGCAAAAATGCGACCGAGGAGGACCTTGCCCTTGCGCTCACGTTTTTTAACGTGATAGGCGTGGCGGTCGAGGTTGATGAGAAGGACCTTGATGCCGTGACGGGTCTTTCGGGAAGCGGTCCTGCATATATTTTCTACATGACGGAGTGCCTGATAAAGGCGGGTGTGCAGGCGGGACTCTCGCCTGAAATCTCCGAAATCCTCACAAAACACATGGTTCTTGGCGCGGCACGGATGATGCTGGAGCGCAAGGAGACGCTCAAGGCGCTGAGGGAAATGGTGACGACGCCGGGGGGCACAACCGCCGCAGGTTTTGCCGTCATGCACGCCGCCAATTATGAGGGCATCATAACTGAAACGGTGCGCCGCGCCACGGAACGCTCACGGGAACTCGGCGAAAAACTCTCAAACGCCTGAAAAGAATCATATATCATAATTATTCTCCATGCCTCACGTGGTTTGCTCATTTCTTGCAGGGAACGCGGAAAACCCCGCAACGGATAGCAAATTCTTCCTGCGCCCTGTCTTTTTAACTTGATGAGAAAGACCTATCAAGGATATGAAAACCACATTGTATTCACACGGTAATGGGGTTTATGGGCAACACGAACGAAAATGTCAAACCGAGTGTTTCCATCATCATCCCCGTTTACAATGAAAGGGAGACCCTGGAAGGCGTGATACGGGATATCCGCACCGCCATTGGCGACTCTTTCCCTTATGAAATCATTGTAGTGGATGATGGATCCACGGACGGGCTTGACCTGCCACCGATTGCCGAGCTTATTGACCAGTTTCACACCCACGAAAAAAATATGGGGTATGGGGTGGCAATCAAGACGGGTCTGCGCCACAGCAAGGGCGAAATCATTGTCATAATGGACGCCGATGGCACCTATCCTGCTGATGCCATACCCAGACTTGTCGTTGCACTGGATGACTGCGAGATGGCGGTCGGGGCGCGAACTGGCAAGTCTGTGCATGTCCCTTTTTTGCGCCAGCCGGTGAAATTCCTCCTCGGATTCCTGGCAAACTATCTCGCCGAGATGAAAATACCCGACCTCAATTCGGGACTGCGCGCCTTCCGGAAGAAGGAAGTGGAATCATATTATCACATCCTCCCGCGGGGTTTTTCTCTCACCACCACCTTGACCCTTGCCTTTCTATGCGATGACCTCCGCGTGCAATTTATCCCCGTTGATTACCACAGACGCAAGGGAACATCCAAGATTCGTCCCATCCGCGATACGAAAAATATTTTCCTCACCATCATTCGCACCATCCTATATTTCAACCCGCTGAAGATATGTCTCCCCGTCGGGTTTATCTTCTTTGCCCTTGCGCTGGCTGTCCTGCTTTACAGCGGGCTTTACATCGGGCGCATAATGGACGGCACTGTGTCGGTCCTGACCCTCTCCGGCGTTCAGATTATCGCCATCGGGCTGCTGGCAGACCTGATAGTCCGGAGAAAAGGTTAAACCTCTGAGCAAAACCTGCAGATGATGAACCCAAAATTAAAACTCCTGTTTCTCAATCCGCCGATGGTGACAGGCGAGCGTTTTATGAAAGAGATTGGACGCTGTGGTCGTAAATCGGTTGCGGGGGAACTCTGGCCCCAGACCGGACTTGCCTATCTTGCCGCCGTGGCGCTCAGGAGGGACTGCGAGGTC
>JAPLSR010000152.1 GCA_026398545.1 Candidatus Sumerlaeota bacterium
ACCCATTCCTCCCGGCCTTTTGGGATATGACCCGTCGCTATCAAATCCCTATGCCCGTTTCGACCTTGCCGGGGCGAAAAAAAAGATGGCGGAGGCGAGAAAGGGACTCGGTTTGAAAGATGATGACGTTATTGAACTGACATATGATTCCCAGAGTAACGATATAACGGCGCGCCAGATGGATGAGTTCTGCGTGGATGCCTTTACTCAGCTGGGCATCAGGGTTAAATACAATGTCAACACATGGCCCCAGTTTTTAGAGAGGGTTAAAAACAAGAAATGCCAGGTCTGGGGTTCCGCATGGGGCGCTGACTATCCCGACGCGGAAAATTTCCTCCAGCTGCTTTATGGTCCCAACTCATCCCCCGGCGATAATAGCTCCAATTATAAGAATCCCGAATTTGACAGGCTCTATGACCGGATGAAGACCATGGATGATTCCCCGGAACGAACGGCTGTCATAAGGAAAATGGTTGAAATCGCTATTCATGATGTCCCATGGATTTTTTGCACCCATCGCATCCGCTTCATCCTCACTCAAAGGTGGCTTCTGAATTACAAATACAGCGTATTTTCCGAAAATAATTATAAATATTATCGTATTGACAACACCCTGAAAAAGGGTTTGAAGGAAAAGTTTTAAAAATAACTCAAACTTGTGCTCCCGCGAAAATTTGCTCATTTTTTAAAGAACGGGCATGGATATTCTCTCATTCAAACCCCGTGTTCTCGTTATCAATTCGGCAAGGAAATGGATAGGCGAGGCGGCTCATACCATCATGCTCGTGGAAGGACTCCGCTCCCGCGGCATTCCTGTTGTCCTCGTCTGCCGGCAGGGGTATGCCTTAGAGGATGCCGCAGAAAAATACAATATCCCCTGCTATGCCATCCGCATGAAGGGGAACTTCAATGGCATTGACGACCTGCATGACCTCCTTGCCCTTCGTTCCATTATCAAAAAGCACAATATCGACATCATTCACGCGCATCGGGGCAAGGACCACTGGCTTTCCGCCTGTGTCCGGCTTCTGCCGGCATTTCGCATTGAAAGACCCTTTCTTATCCGCACGCGCCATGTTACAGTCCCTGTGAAGAAACATATTTTCAACCGGTGGCTTTATCGGAAGGGGACGGATGGTGTTATTGCCGTATCATGCGCAGCCGCCCGCAGCCTTGATGGTCTCCCTTTGCGGACGCCTCCCGTGGTGATTTATTCGGCGGTGGATACGGCAAGATTTTCGCCGGGAAAACGCTCTATTGAGATGCGTCGGGAACTGGGAATTTCGGATGTAGCGCCGGATGCCCCGCTGGTGGGAATTGTCGGACGCATCCAGCGGGTCAAGGGTCAGGCGGTTTTTATTGATGCGGTGAAAAGGGTGCTGGAGTTTGTCCCTGACGCGCGCTTTGTCGTTGCCGGAACAGGCACCGGTGAGTTGCGGGACTCCCTCCAGAGGCGCGCCGAGAACTCAAATGCGGCGCATCGCATCCGTTTTCTTGGCTTCATGGAGGATATAGAAAGACTCATCGCATCTCTGGATGTTGGTGTTGTCGCCTCGGTCGGTTCAGAAGGCTCGAGTCGCATCATAATGGAATACATGGCTTCGGGTGTGCCTGTCGTGGCGACATGCGTCGGGGGCATCCCCGAAATCATTGAAAATGGACATCTGGGATGGCTTGTTGAGCCTGGCAATTGTGAGAAACTTGCCCGTGGCATCATTGAAGCCCTTCTGAACAGGCATGCATCGCAGGAAAAAGCCGCCCTGGCGCTTGAAAAGGCGCGCGCACATCTCTCAATCCAGCGTTTCATCAATGAGACGCTCTGCCTCTATCAGAAAGTCATGTGGAAGACAGGACAGCAAATGTGAGAGGCAGTTCTGGAGGATACTTCCCGTCAACACACCTCATCAGAATCAATCTCATTGAGTTTGCCGCCCGCTTCATACACGGCGCTTTTTGGGTGGGAGATATTTATCTATTTTGTTAACGAACCGTTTGGTTATCTCCTGAGGACGTGTGATGGCGCCTCCCACCACAACGGCATAAGCGCCAAGCTGGATGGCATGTCCCGCCTGTTCTGGATAATGATAACGTCCCTCGGCGACCACAGGTACGTTTGCCTTTTGAATGAGCTCCTTCAGGAGTTCCAGGTCTGGTTCCTCCATTTTCGGCGAGTATGATGTGTATCCCGAAAGGGTAGTTGACACCGCATTCGCCCCGGCAATGACAGCCGCAAGCCCCTCATCAAGGGTGGAGCAGTCTGCCATGACGGGTAGCCCCAGTTCCTCATGGATACGGTAAATGAGAGAGGTGAGGGCTTCGCCATTCGGACGTGGACGTGCTGTGCCGTCAATGGCGATGATGTCCGCGCCGGCGAGGGCAATAGTCCGGGCGGCATCAAATGTCGGCGTAATATAAACATCGTACCCTTCTGTTTTTGTCTTGTAAATCCCGATAACTGGTAGAGATGCCTTTTTTTTGATGTCGCTTATGTCCCGACTTCCGTCGGCGCGGATGCCGACAGCGCCGCCGATTTCAGCGGCGAGCGCCATGCGCGCCATAATACCTTCTCCGTAAAGAGGTTCATTCTCACGTGCCTGACAGGAGACAACCAATCCACGTTTTAAAATCTCTTCAAATCTCTTCATGAATTCTTCTCCTCATATTTTTCCCATGTGTTATTTGTGCGGTTATTTGAAAACTACCGGCATAATTTTACAAGTTCATCCAGGATATTCATCGCCTGGAGGGGTGTAAGGTTTGTGAGGTCGAGCTTCTTCAACCTCTCTAAGGCGGGATGACCGACGCCATTGAAAAGGCTGAGCTGAGCGAGCGCCCTTTCCGTCCCCTTTGAGCGTTTGCCACTCTGGCGATTCACCTCAACATTGATTGTATTCCCGCACTCAAGGTCAAAGAGGATTTCCTTGGCTCTGAAGACGACATCATCAGGCACGCCAGCCAGTTCCGCCGCATAAATGCCGTATGAGTGGTCTGTGCTTCCCTTAATGATTTTGTAGAGAAATGTAATTTTTTCCTCCTTTTCCAAAACGGCGGCATTATAATTTTTGAGCCTCGGCAGATTTCCTTCAAGATTGGTCAGCTCATGATAATGCGTGGCGAAAAGGGTCTTTGGGGTGCGATTGAGCCTGTTGTGGATATACTCAACCACAGCCCAGGCGATGCTTAAGCCGTCATAGGTGCTTGTCCCTCGTCCGATTTCATCAAGAATGACAAGGCTTTCAGAGGTGGCATTATTAAGAATGTTCGCCGTCTCATTCATCTCAACGAGAAAGGTGCTCAGACCCTTTGTGAGATAATCCATGGCGCCGACCCGCGTGAAGATTCTATCAACGATACTGATGCTTGCATCTTTTGCGGGGACGAAGGAGCCGGTGTGCGCCATAAGTGTTATCAGGGCAACCTGGCGAATGTAGGTGGACTTTCCCGCCATGTTGGGACCGGTAATAAGGAGAATCTGGTCTGTGGCAGGGTCCAGATGTGTGTCATTGGGGACGAAGGGGTGGTCAATGATGACAGCCTCAAGGACCGGGTGTCTGCCTTCCGTGATTCGGATGATGCCATCATTAGTGATATTCGGTCGGACGTAATGCCCTGCGATGGCGGCGCGGGTGTGAGAGCGGATGCAATCCAGCATGGCAAGGCAGGAGGCGAGTTCCTGTATCTCGCGCGTGTAAATGGCAACCCTCTCACGCAGTGCCTCAAACAGGGAAAACTCGAGACTTTTGATGCGTTCCTCGGCATTGAGGACTATTTCTTCTTTTTCCTTAAGTTCAGGCGTGATGTAACGCTCCATATTTGAAAGGGTCTGTTTTCGGATGTAATCCGATGGCAGGGGAGGACCGTTTTTGAGATTTGCCCTGCTGATTTCGATATAATAGCCAAAGACCTGGTTGAAACCGATTTTTAAACCGGGATATCCACTGCGCTCTGCCTCCTTCTGGCGGAGTCGGTTAATCCAGCCTTTCGTATCCCGTGTGATGGTGCGGAGCTCATCCAGCTCCTTATTGAAGCCGTCACGGAAGAGACCGCCATCCCTCAGGGAGAAGGGCGGATTCTCCACAAGGGCGCTTTGCAATTCCTTCAGCAAGTCGGGGAGAGGATTCATTGTCTGAGACAGGTGTTGAAGAAGGTCGTTTGAGGATAGGGCAAGGAGTGATTTGATGGGTGGCACCTGCTCGAGGGAGTGTCGCAGTGCCGCGAGGTCTTTGGCGTTGGCAGTTTGGCAACCCACGCGCGCCATGATGCGCTCTAAGTCGGAAATACTATGGAGGAGGTCTTCCAGTCGTTCACGCATGCTGACATTTTCATAGAATTCCTGCACTGCCGCAAGACGCTCTTCAATGGTCGTCTTGTCCTTAAGGGGCTGTAGAATCCATGAACGCAAGAGACGCCCCCCCATAGACGTGATAGTGTGGTCAATTACGGATAGAAGTGTGGCATCGCTTCCACCCTGGATATTCTGCACAAGCTCAAGGCTTCGCTGGGTTGTATAGTCCAGAACCATAAAATCCGAAGTTGAATACACCTGCAGGCGGTTGATGTGGTTGAGGGCGCTTTTCTGTGTGTCATGGAGGTAGTGCAGGACTGCCCCCGCGGCGCCGATGCCGGATGTCAACTCCTCAGCGCCAAATCCGTGCAGGCTCCCCACACTGAGTTGTTGAAGGAGATGTGAGTGTCCGGCATGTTCATCAAAGGCGTCGTCTTCAAGTGATGTAATTGCGGTGGGGGCTATCGAGCCCAGAAGTTCAGACACCATATCCCTGAGGGATGCGGGGACGAGGAGTTCGGCTGGTTGCAGGCGGGAGACTTCGGAAAAGAGTTCATCCTTCGCCTTCCGCGAGTTGAATTCCGTGATGGCAAAGGCGCCGGTGGACAAATCCACAATTGCCACACCCCAGACATTTTTCTTCTCGCACAACGCCACGAGAAAATTGTTATTCTTTTCGGATAGTATGGAATCCTCGACTACTGTGCCGGGTGTCACGATGCGCACCACGTCGCGTTTGACAATCCCCTTTGCGAATCGGGGGTCTTCAAGCTGTTCGCAGATGGCGACCTTTTTTCCGGCGAGGATAAGTTTTGCCAGATAGGCATCCACGCTGTGAAAGGGAACGCCTGAAAGAGGAACCGTCTGTCCCTTGCCGACAGATTTCTTTGTGAGGGCAATGTTAAGTGTTTCTGAGGCAATCCTCGCATCCTCATTGAGCATCTCATAAAAATCGCCGATGCGGAACATCAGGATGTATTGAGGGTATTGTGCCTTGACCCTCATATACTGTCGGATAAGAGGGGTGGATGTTTTATTCTCAGCGCACATTTTAAGTTTGCAAATATTCGCAAGATTAAGTATTAATATATAAAAATCATGAGAACATCTTTGGAGAATTACAATTAAATTTTTTCTCAGGATGTATCCACATCAACTTGTTACAGGAGGTGTGTTAGATGATGAAAAGAGAAAGAAGCATCCTTTTGATTTTGCTCTTTTTTATTCTTTCATGTAGCATTACCCTTGCCCAGTGGACGCAGGTAAGAACGGGGATTGAATATCGGAAATTCACCCTCAGCGACCCGAACAATGTCTTCGTCACCAGACTTGACCGTTCCAATCTGAACTGCATTATCGATAGCTGCATTGCCCAGGGACAGCTCATCAGCGGGAGGGAAAGGGTGAGCGGGATGGCAACGCGATATGATGATACAATTGGATACTGGGGACAGGCGTGGGGGGCAAGGTATGATGTTGTGGCGGCGATTAATGGGGATGGATTCAGCACCGACCAGCCGACCAATGGACAGATTATCTCCGGCTGGTATGCCAAGCGGTTCAATGAATTCGGCGGCGGAGGTTTTGCATGGAAGATTGACCGTGACGTCTTTATGACGGGATGTGTCAATCACCGGGATTATAAAAATATAGTCTCATATCCCCGCACGGCGAATACACAGGAATTCACAGGCATTAACAAAACTCGGGGCACGAATGAATTTATCATTTACACGCCTCAGTGGGGCACAAATACGGCAACGATTGCAAGCGGTGTTGAAATCCTTATTGAAATGACAACCCCCCTTCTCATAATGCCCACGCCGAACCATTGCACAGGATATGTCCGGCAGGTCAGGCAGAACCAGGGCTCCACACCGATTCCGTTTGACCATATCGTCCTTTCCGCAACAGGTTCCCAGGCAACACAGCTCCTGTCAAATGTCATCACTGGCGATGAGATTCATGTTTCACTGGAGATAACACATTACATGGATGACTGTTCCACCTCCAATCCGAATGATTGGACAAAGACATATTGCTCCATTGGTTTTATGACCTTTATTTATCTGAAGGATGGCGTAGTTGTGCAGACTTACACAAACCCGGCGGCGTATAACCGCGAACCCAGAACGGCGGTCGCCTATAATGACAATTATATCTTTTTTATTGTGTGTGACGGGCGGTCGTCTATAAGTAGAGGCATGAGTATGCCAGAGCTGGGGGATTTCTGCAAGAACCAGCTGGGGGCAACCTGGGGCATCAACCAGGATGGGGGCGGCTCTTCCACATTATGGGTGGATGGCGCGGTGAAGAATTCACCCAGCGATGGCGCTGAACGCTATGTTACCAACGGACTGATGATGATTTCCGTGATTCCCATGTCCCAATCCGCCACATTTTTAAGCGGTGATAAGGTCATATCTCCAGCCGCGGCTGGAATCAGGCTGGGACCCGGCATAAATTACGGGACGCTGTGGAGCACCACCGCCGGACAGGAAGGGGTTATCCTTGCCCACACCATCAATGGCGTCTTTGCGAAGGGACAATCCTGGTGGAAATGCAGTTTTGGAAGTTATGAGGGATGGATTTCAGAAAATTCCCTTGTGCCGAAACCAACATCGGTTGGTCAGTGGGCTATGTATGAGTGATTAACCCGCCCGCCCCGGACTATTTCACATGTTTGCCAGATTTTGTTCTCTAATCAGGCATATGGGTGTGAGCTCTTTCCCCTGTCCGAATGGATTGTCCTTCATTGCCGCCTCGATGATTTTTTTATCAATACCGGCGGAATAGCCAATTGCCCAGGAGCCCCCGATGTCATTCACATCCATGATGGCAGTCTCGCAGCCGGTGTGTTCACGAATGCTCTGTGCCACGCCTTCGGGGTTTTTCGGTCCCAGAACCACGCACTGGTCGTAAGGGGGGATTGGGGAGGTGTGGGCGGCATCGATTGTTGCCGCCTGCATGCCTGCGATGCGGTAAAAATCCCCTTTTCGCCCGATAATTTTGCTGACTGCGCCGATAATGGCAGCGGCTAAAATGCGCGCCCACCCGCACTCATTAATGGCGCACTGCATGGTGGCAGGACTCCGCAGCCCGATGCCGTAAGGCACCTTTCGCACAAAACGCCACAGGATGCGAGCCAGCAAACTAATCTTGATTTTTTCCTCAGGTATGGCGCGCCCCTGGGTGATGGCGGT
This sequence comes from Candidatus Sumerlaeota bacterium, assembly GCA_026398545.1. GTDB lineage: Bacteria > Sumerlaeota > Sumerlaeia > MWCT01 > MWCT01 > JAPLSR01. The sequence continues at coordinate 7,489 of JAPLSR010000152.1, forward strand.
CACCTTCTCGCTCACCGCAATCATATCGCCTTTCTGGCGCACATTTCTTGTGTAGCCCTCAACAACCTCGACAATATCATCCTTGTCCGTGATAATGTGGGTCTTGATGAGGATTCTGAGGAAGGTTCGACCGTCAACAATGATAGTGGGATTCCGCTTTGCGTTCATAATACCACCTCCGCATAAACAACAGGAACTGGAGCGGCAAACGGAATTGAAACAAAATGAATCCTAGTCATGGGAAAGGCGGTGAGTCAATGCAAATCGGTTTTGTTTGTTTGCATATTGGTCTTTCCCCCCTTGAAGGAGATGAGGGCAAAACCCTTCAGGAATTTGCGGCGTTCAAGAAACGTATTTTCCTGTAGAATGAGCTCCAGTTGTCTTGTGTTTGTCCATTTTGTGTCGGCGGTGTATGCAACATTGCGCCATAAATACCACAACCTGCGCTCAGGGAAGGGGAAACGCCCCTGCGTGGTTTTGTAAAACTGCTCAAATGTGAAGACATTCCGTGTCAAATCCTGCCGTCCGAGGAGCGCAAGATAATAATCAAGGCATGAGGCGGCTGTGATGGCATCAGCTACAACAACATCCTGTGTGCCCATGCGGGTGGCAAGATAATTTGCCGTTCCGCGCCAGTCCTCACGCGGAAGGGATTTTATGTAAGCCCCGTAACTCATAAACCATAGTATAATAAGCGGCGCAAGGATGAAGAGGGACTTTTTTCCGCCTGTCTTCTCCAGAGCCGCGGCAATCAGGAGGGCGGCAAAGGGCGCGCCCATTGTGAAATACCGCGAGAGATAAAGGGGTTTAAAAAGGCATAAAAGGGTGAATAGCAGAAAGGGCGACCAGAAAAGCCAGAGGGGCATGAGGGATGACAGGGAGAATGTCCGTTTTGTTATGCCGTCAGCCGGTGTCTTGCGAATCAGTATGAAAAATGTCAATACACTTATCAGGGCAATGAATGCGCCCGGTATGGTCATGTGCAGTTGGCGCGCTGAGGTTCCGAGAAAAACATCGCTCAGGAGATAAATAATATGGGTTGGCTGAATACCCTTTGGAAAATAAACCTCAATAGCATGGCTGATTTTATTTGCCATGAGTTGCCAGATAAACGTGGGCAGCCAGACGCTGAATAGACAGGCCGCCCCAATCAAGGCGTAAAAAATCGCCCTCCT
>JAPLSR010000201.1 GCA_026398545.1 Candidatus Sumerlaeota bacterium
CCTTGCCATGATAATTATAGGAGGTGAAAGGGCTCGTGGCAACATGGCGCGGGTTTTCCCGCATGGAACGGACGCCCTCAAGGTCAAAAGTCTGCCCGTCAAGGATATACTCCGTCTCGCCCTGTTCAAGCATCTCCACAACCTGCTTGCAAGAACCGCCGCGCACAAACCGCGCCCTCACTCCCGCCTCCTTCATGTATTTCCTCAAGAACTGCAAAAATGCGAGCGATGTCCCGCCAGCGCCAGCCTGAAAGGAAAAGCCATCCTTCATGATGCCCGACTCCACAACAAGGCGCGCTGTCATCTCCGCAATCAAAAGACGGTCGGGACTCTTTGTCACCTCGGTCGTTCCGGAAACTATCTTCGCTGGTTCGCCTATCTTATCCATCACAACCACGTAATCCACATATTGTCCCTGAATCTGCCACGGGACACACGGAAATGGGACAAGATTGTCTGTGACAACAACTACCCTATCGGCATACTGTGCATCGGCGAGTGCGAATCCAAGAAGGCCGCAGGCTGAGGGACCACGGTCGCCGGTTGCGTTCCCGAACGGGTCGGCAGTGGGCGCGGCAACTACGGCAATATCGATTTTGACCTCGCCATCCTGCACTGCCTGATAACGCCCGCCGTGAGAGCGTAACACAGCCATCCCCCGCATCCTGCCATGGGAGCAATAATCACCCAGCGGTCCGTTCATAGACCCTTCAATATGATGAATGACGCCGCTATCAAGATGGCGGATAAGCGGGGCATGACATGGAAATGCGGCGCTCGGAAACCAGCGGATATCCCTGACTCCCATCTCCGCAATCACATCAAAGAGATAATTCGCCACAAGGTCGCCGTCACGGAAGTGGTGGTGAGTGGAAATGGTCATGCCGTTCTTCAGACCGCACAATTCCAACGCCGTTCGCAAATCCAGGACAACCTTATTTCCACTTGAGGGGTAATCGGCGCATGAAAAAAGCGGTGGAGCGGCACGGCGTCCTGACGGCTTGTATTTCCCCACCCCCTTAAACGGAATTGCCGGCTCGCCATTAATCTCCGTCAAAACCTCCCTGCCCGCGGCATTTATTGCCACATTCTGGTTTTCCATTTCCACACCCCCCTGAAAAAGTAGTCCCGGTCAATATTCGGATATTTCAGATTTTCTAAACCTTATGGCGGTGGTGGACCAAGACTAACCAGTAAATTTACCTCATGATTCCGTGGCGCACCCGCCTGCGGCGGTGGGTCCTGCGCTATCACAATATCCTTCCTCACCCGCGAATCATAAATTCGGCTGATAGCGCCAACATTAAAATCTGCGGCGCGAATCTTGATGCTCGCTGAAACCTCAGTATCACCGCGAACATCAGGCACACTAACCAGCGGCGAGCCCTTGCTGAGAATCACCCTGACAGGCGAGCCAATTTTCGCCTTAACACCACCAACCGGATACTGCGATGCCACGCGCCCCGCCTCAAGAATTGTGCTGTATTCATATTTTTCAAACGTCATCGTGAATTTGTTCTGCGTGATTTCCTTCAACGCCTGCTCTGGCGTCAAACCAACCACATTCGGGACAGGACGCTCCCCCACCACAACAACCTGTCGGATGACAAAATAGCCCACCGTTGCCAGCATGGCAAATGAAACAGTGACGGTTATAAACATACGAAAAGCAAAGGAAATGAGTGACTTCAGTCCCCTCTCCTTTTTATCATCAGAATCACCTGATATTTTAAACCGGTTTCTCATCATTCCTCATTCGCAACTCACAATTCGCTATTAATAATTCGCTATTTGTAATTCGCTATTCGTAATTCGCTATTCGTAATTCATAATTCATCCATCGCCTTTGTATCTTGAAAGTATCAACTGGATAATATCCCTTGTGGCATTTTCTTTTGGTGCGCCGGCGATATATGTCTCAATGCCGAGTTCAATGGCAGTCTGTCTCTCCGGAACCTTGTCACGTGTGTAATCCGTTCCTTTTGAATGCACATCAGGTCTGAGTTCCCTGAGAAGGGCGTCAACTGATGGCTCGTCAAAAATAACAACGTAATCAATATATTCTATCGCCTCAAGGATTTTGAGCCGTTCCTCCTGTGAATAAATCGGCCGTTTGCCCCCCTTTAACTTTTTGATGGAGGCATCTGAGTTGACGGCAACCACAAGGATATCCCCCGCCGCTTTCGAATTCTCCAGATATGAGATATGCCCGCCGTGAAGCAGGTCAAAACAGCCATTGGCAAGCACCACGCGCCTTCCGGAAGCCCTGTGCGCCTTTATTATTTCAACAAGTTCCTCACGGCTTTTAATCTTGCCTGCATTCGCCATTCTTCACTCCCTCATCTCACCAGTAATCTTTTCATAAACGGCAACTGTGCCTGCCGCCATCTTTTCCACAGTGAAATGCTCCATCACTCGCCTGCCGCCAGCCTCGGAAAACCGCCTCTGCATTTCCCCATCCTTCAGCATCCGGACAATTGCCTCCGCAAGGGCTTGAGGATTGCGCGGCTCCACGAGAAGTCCACACTCCCCGTGTGAAATCACATCTGTCACCCCCCCAGCCCTTGTTGCCACCACAGGCACGCCCATCAACATGGCGTCAATCAGTGACGTGCATAAACCCTCCTGATGGGAAGAAAGGACAAACAGGTCCATCGCGGCGTAAGCCTCGCCCACATCGGATAAAAAACCGGTAAAGACAACCCTTTCTTCAACACCCGTCTCTTTTGCCAGCTGTTTCAGAACGGGCAACAATTCCCCCTCACCAATGATGAAAAAACGCGCCTCTGGATAATGCCCCATGACATAAGGAACAGCGTTGATAAGATACTTTTGACCCTTGTGGTCGGTAAGGGCGGCAACATTGCCGATGACAATCTCATCCTCCCTGACACCGTATTCCTTTTTAAATGATGAACCATCACCCACGTGGGAAAATCTCGAACGGTCAACACCGCTGAAGACGACATCAATCCTTTCCTCCGGCACACCGGCATCAAGCAAGACCTTTTTCACCCCATTGGAAATGGCGATAAAATGGATGCGTCTGCTCCTGTATTTCAGATTGGAAAATAAATTTCCACCCACAGGAAAATCAACGCGGCGTGTAACAAGGACAGGAATGGCGGGGCGATGCATGGTGGCAAGCCATGCAAGAGAGTGGGCATGGGCATCATGGGCATGGATGAGGCGAATATCCCTTTCTGCACAAAGCCGGGAAATACGAAAAACGGCGCGCAGGTCAAACTCACCGCGCATGGGAAAATAGATGGTTTCAATTCCACCCTCCGCCAGTCGCCGCCCTAAGGGTGAATCGGGCTGTGTGAGAACAATCGGACTAAAGCGGGCGGAATCCGCTAAGGCACGGCAAAGCGAGAAGACCTGCGCTTCGCCTCCTCTCCACTTGCGTTCAGTATCTACGTGAAGAACATTCATGCTCGCAATTCCGCATTATTGTGTCAGGGATTCAACGCGAAAATATACTCATCCATCATTTTATCTATGAACGTTCAACCTTCATTCTTAAACCAGTCGATTGTGCGCTCCAGTCCATCCCTGAAGCACACAACAGGCTCATAACCGAGCAATTCTTTTGCCTTTCGGATGTCCGCAAGTGAATGCATGACATCACCCGGCTGCCTCGGACAGAAAATCGGTTTTATATCCTTGCCCGAAATCTCATTAATCGTGCGGATGAGTTCCAGGAGATTAATGCTCTCCCCGCAGGCAATATTTATCACCTCACCCGCCGCGCGTGGCGCCTCGCATGCAAGGAGATTGGCAATGATATTGTTTTCCACATAGGTAAAATCGCGCGATTGTGTGCCATCGCCATTCACGGGTGGCGGCTCATCACGCAGGA
>JAPLSR010000182.1 GCA_026398545.1 Candidatus Sumerlaeota bacterium
GTGGAATTGTTTCTTGCGAGGTTGCGCCCTTTATACAGGAATGCGCTCGGCGCCGTGCTCCTTATTGTGGCATCTATCCCCGCTCTCAATAACTATCCCAACTACATTTCTTATTTCAACCCATTCATCCACGACCGGAAAGACGCCATCATGTATCTGGCGGATTCAAATGTGGACTGGGGGCAGGACATGAAGAAACTGGGGCAATATATGCAGAAAAATGTAATCGAGAAGGTCAACTTATCCTTTTTCGGAACTGCCGACCCCTTTTATTATGGCGTTCAACGCTGGGTTGACCTCGGGAGCTGGATGATTTTGATACCGCGCCACAAGGAAAAGACACCGGATTATACCTGTCCCTCGGCAATCAGCGCCAACATGCTCACTTACCAGAATAATAAACATCCGGAACTCATGCGCACAGGCATGCCAATTCTTATAGGCGGCTCTATTTATCTTTTTCCGCCCGCCACAAAAAAGAAGGGGCAAGACACAAATCCCTGATTCTCACTTATCCCGAAGCGCCTTGAGGAGGGCTTCCAGTTCTTTGCGGGTGCCGATTGTGATGCGGACGCCCGTGCGGAGACGCGGGGTATCGAAATATCGCACGAGTATCATCTTTTTTTTCAGGGATTCATAGAGAGCCCCGCCATCACCGTTCTCCGCAAAGATGAAATTCCCCTGAGAGTCATAAACCTTAAAGCCCAGACGCCTCAACTCGGTGGTGAGAAAGGCGCGGTCTTCCCTGATGCGCACCGCCAAACCGGCGTAATACGCCTGCGCCCTGACGGCGGCGCATCCAAGGGTCTGGCTCAGGTAATCCACATTATAGGAATCCTTCAACTTGAAGAGATTCTCTATGATATCCTCCGTGCCAAAGGCATATCCGAGGCGCACACCAGCGAGGGAAAATGCCTTGGAATATGAGCGGCAAATGACCACATTCGAGTAACGGGCAACAAGGGCTGTGGCATCTCCTGAGGCAAAATCTACATACGCCTCATCAATGATAAAAAGGGTGGATGGGGCGGATTTGATAAGGCGCTCAAGGGTCTCCTCCGGATAAAATGTCCCATAGGGCGGATTGGGACTGGCGATTATAAATACCTTGAAGGAGGACAGAGCGGGGAAATCCGGCATCTCGCCATCGGGTCCGAGCTCAAAAATTTTCGTCCTTACCCCCAACTGTGCCGCAATGACTGGATATAGTGAATATGTTGGATTCACCATAGCGACGGCATCGCCGGCGCCAAGATAAGCCTGGAACAGGAGACGCAGGACTTCATCCGAGCCGTTGCCGACAAATATCTGAGAGACCGAGCCTTTATGCCTCTCCACAAGCAGGGTGCGGAGCTCAACGCATAACGGGTCGGGATAGAGCCGCAGACGCTCTGGCATCGCCTGCCTGAAAGCCTCAATAACCTCAGGCGCCGGTGGATAGGGATTTTCATTGGTGTTCAGCTTGATAAATCCCCCATCCTGCGGCTGCTCACCGGGGACATAAGGCTTCAGACTTTGCACAATCTTTGTGGGTTTGACACTCATAAGGTTCCTTCACATCATGCCCGAAATAAAAACAGGTTGAAATCACTCCTCAAGCCGGATGCGGATGGCATTTGCGTGGGCAGGGAGTCCCTCCTCTTCAGCAAGGCAAATTGCCGCCGGTCCCAGCTTCTTAATACCCGCCCGTGTGAAGTGCAGGATGCTTGTTGCCTTCATGAACGCCGTGACGGATAGGGGTGAAAAAAAGCGCGCCGTGCCCATGGTCGGGAGGACATGGTTCGGTCCTGCCACATAATCCCCGACAGGCTCAGGCGTGAACTGCCCCACAAAGATGGCACCGGCATTTTTCAGTCCTGGAATAATCTCTTCAGGTTGCTTCACCATGACCTCCAGATGCTCCGGCGCCTTCATATTTGCCAGTTCCACAGCCTGCGCAAGCGAACGCGTAACAATCACCATCCACTGACCATCAAGGGCGCGCCTGATTATCGCACCCCTTGGGGAACCCGCTATCTGGCGCTCCAGTTCATCACAAAAAGCCCTTTCATTCAGACGCCCCACGTAGATGAGAATGGGAACGGACATAGGGTCATGCTCCGCCTGAGAAAGGAGGTCTGCCACGATGAAAGAAAGGGGCGCCGAGCCATCCGCAATTATCAAGATTTCGCTGGGTCCGGCTATCATGTCAATGTCGATAATGCCGTAAAGGAGGCGTTTTGCGGTTGCCACATAGGCATTACCAGGTCCCACCACCTTGTCCACGCGGGGGATGGTTTTTGTGCCGAAGGCGAAGGCGGCAATCGCCTGCGCACCGCCAATACGGTAAACCTCCCTCAGACCGAGAAAATGAGCCGTCCCGAGGATGACAGGGTTCACATTTCCCTTTGCCCCGGGCGGCGTTGCTACGACAATGCGCCCAACACCGGCGAGCAGGGCGGGAATGGCGTTCATGAGCAGGCTGGAGGGATATGCCGCCATCCCGCCGGGGACATAGAGTCCAACCGATGGGATTGGCGAAATGCGATACTCAAGTCTGCCGATGGACGATTCCCTGATGATATATCCTGCGGGTTTTTGCGGGGTGTGGAATTTTTTTATACGCGCCGCGGACAGCTCAATCGCCCCGCGGACCTTACGCTCCATCCCTTCCCACGCCCGCCTGAGTTCTGCCGGTGGGACGCGCAGTCTTTCCGCCCGAAGACTCACATGGTCAAAGCGGCGTGTGAATTCTAAAACCGCCTTATCTCCGCGTTCCCGCACTGCGGCAATAATATCCCCCACCGCTTTTTCAATGGCGGGCTGGCGTGAAACAGTCGCTCTCAGTCGGCTTTTGACCTCCTCCGCCCGGGCTGGATATTGAAAAATGAGCATATATTTTACGCCTCCTGTTCATGCCGGGAAAAAAATGTGGAATGAGAAAAATTCCGGCGATGGTGCAAATTTATTTCTCATCTGCCCAGCAGGTTCTGGAATTCCTTATTGAGTTGCTCCTCTTCCGTAAGTCCAATAATAACTTTTACAACGGCGCCGTTTTTATCAATGAGGACGAGCTGGGGGATGAAGCGGACGTCATAGCTGCGACTCACCTTGCCATCCGGGTCAAGAAGGACGGTCATCCTTTCAAGGCTGTTCGCCTTCAGGAACTTCGAAATCTTTTCTTTTGCCTCACTGCCATTTATGGTAATAAACACCAGCCCGCGAGACTCATACTTCCCCGCAAGTTTATACAGAATGGGCAGTTCTTTTCTGCATGGGGGGCAAAAGACCGCCCAGAAGTCCACAACCACAGCCTTTCCTACGTAAGAGGAAAGTTTATGTTCGAGCCCGTTCAAATCCTCAAGCGAAAAGGATGGGGCGGGTTTGCCGACAAGCGCATTCTGATTCTCATCTTCACTCTTTTTCGTCTGCTGTCTCCTCAGCATCTCGAAGGTGAATTCATCCACCTTTCGGACATTAGCGGGCGGCTTAAACTGAAAGACATCCACCCTCAGGGGTTTGTTCATCCTGACATTGAAATGCTCGTCCGTCACGAGGAATATGGCATCTTTTCCGCCTTCAGCATCAATCAGGCGCGATTTGTTATCAAAGACCATTTTGCTGATAAATCCCGATTTCTTTTCCACATAGGCATCAATCTGGACTTCTTTACCAT
>JAPLSR010000244.1 GCA_026398545.1 Candidatus Sumerlaeota bacterium
AGCACATTAGGACTCTTCGGGAACTTATCAAGAAGCCCCACGGGATTATTCTCATCACTGGACCAACGGGTAGCGGCAAGTCCACAACCTTGTATGCCGCCCTTTCGGAAATCAACTCGGTGGATAAAAAGATTATCACCATTGAGGACCCGATTGAATACCGCATCGCCGGTGTGATGCAGATTCAGGTGGTGCCGCCGATAGGACTCACATTTGCGCGCATCCTGAGGAACCTTTTGCGCCAGGACCCCGATGTCATGATGGTGGGCGAGATTCGTGACCAGGAAACGGCGGAAATTACCATCCGCACAGCGCTCACGGGGCATCTGGTCTTTTCGACGATTCACACGAATGATGCCTGCGGTGCGGTGACGCGTCTCCTTGATATGGGCATTGAGCCCTTTCTGGTCTCCTCCTCCGTGGAGGGACTTATCGCTCAGCGCCTTGTGCGTGTGTTGTGTCCTGAATGCAAGGCATCCTATAATCCGCGTGAGGAGCTCATCGAGCGGATGAATACGCGTCATGAGGATATCTCCGACGCCACATTTTACCGCCCCGTCGGATGTGAGACATGTCGTTATACGGGTTACAAGGGGAGAACGGCTGTTTATGAACTTGTGAAGATGAATGAATCATTCCGCAGACTGGTTGTCGACCGCGAGCCTGCCAATGTCCTTCGCCGCGAAGCCATCATGGGGGGTATGAAGCCTATACGGCTGGACGGCTGGCACAAGGTGAAAAAAGGTATCACCACAATTGACGAGGTGATGAGGGTCACAATGGAAGATGAGTTTGATTATTATGAGGAAGTGCTTAAGGAGGAGCAGAAAGGGAAGAAAAATCTCCCATAATCGGGTTTGCTTAACATCAGGCGTAAAACCGAAGTCATCTTATGATAATTGGAGGGAAGGGCTGAGATGCCAAATTTCACTTACAAGGCGAAGGATGCGAAAGGCGAGGCGATTCATGGCTCGATGGAGGCGGAAAGCCAGGCGATTGTTATTAACCGCCTCCAGTCTATGGGGTATTTCCCTTTACTGGTTCATGCGGAAGTTACTGGCAAAAGGATATCCACTCTTTCAAAATTCCTGCGCGGCAGGGTCCGCAATTCGGACATCTCTGCCTTCAACCGTCAGCTTGCAGACCTCATCTCGGCAGGTATTCCCCTCGTCAAGGCACTTGCCATCATTGTCAATCAAACTCCCAGTGAGAACCTGAGGGAGATTATCTCCACAGTGAGCGGCGATGTGCAGGGAGGTGACACCCTGGCATCCGCGCTGTCCAAACACCCCGCCGTCTTTTCCAAGTTATATTGTGCAATGGTGCGAGCGGGTGAGACTGGAGGCATGCTGGATTCCATCCTTGAGCGCCTTGCCGATTTTTCCGAGATGGAGGATGAAATACGCAACAAGATAAAATCCGCCATGATTTACCCGGTTGTCATGATAGTGGCTGGGCTGACAGCAATAACAATTCTCATGACTGTGGTTATTCCCAAGATTATGAGTATTTTCAAAGATATGGATCAGGCGCTCCCTGTGCCCACGCAGATTTTAATCAGTATCATGAATTTCCTGGGCAATAGATGGTATCTAATCATCGGTGGCGCATTGCTGGGGTGTGGTGTAATCTATCAATTTTTGCATACGGAGGAAGGCAGGGCTTTCTGGCACAGGACACAGCTGAGAATCCCGATTTTGGGAGATGTCATATTGAAACGGGAGGTTGCCCGATTTGCGCGCACACTGGGTTCTCTCCTTAAAAATGGCGTTTCCATACTCTCGTCTCTGGAGATAACGCGTGAGGTCATGTCTAATAATCTGGTGAAGGAGGAAATTCTCAAGGTCTCGGAAAACATCACGCAGGGTTCGGGGATTGCCGCACCCCTTAAAGGCAGCAAAATCTTCCCGCCGCTGGTGGTCAACATGGTGGCAATTGGAGAGGAGACGGGGCGTTTGCATGATGTCCTTTTGAGAATCGCCTCATCCTATGAAGTCCAGGTCGAGCGCTCCATCAAGACTCTGACATCATTAATTGAGCCAATGATTATTCTCTTCATGGGATTGGTGGTAATGTTTGTGGTGGTCTCCATGCTCCTGCCCATCTTCACCCTTGACCCCACGCAAGGTGGGACTGTGTGAAGCGGGGGGCGGGAGTGAGCAAGGTCTGAAAGTGGATAGATGCCGGGCTGTATTTTTTGACTGCTTGAGTTTCGAAGATTATACAGGAGATGGAGATTGTGAGAGGCAGAGTGAGGATAGCTACCCAACGAGGCGTGACCTTTGTTGAACTCGTAATCGTGGTCGTGATTTTGTCCATCCTGCTGGTTTTTGCCGTGCCAAACATGCGAGGTATTTATGAAAGGAACAAGTTGGTGAGCGCCTCACGCCAGATTATAAGCCTCATACGCTATGCAAGGGCTGAGTCAATCACTGGAGAACGCGAGATTGAGCTGAACTTTGATATTGAAAAAAACAAATACTGGCTTGACCTGAAGAAGTTTAGCCGCATACTCGGCTCGGGGGACAGAAAGGCTGAACGCCCGGAATTGATTGAGCAGGAACTTTCACTTCCGCAATTTGTGTATTTCAGCAAGGTTACAACGGAGGACGATGAGGAGGGGCGGAAAAAAGCCAGCATCATAACCTTTTACCCGGATGGCTCAGCCACCGGCGCCAGCATTGTCCTGGTCAATAAGACCCCGAGAAAAAAGTCGCCTGAATACCTCGTCATTGAGGTATCCCATGCCACCGCATTGCCGGAAGTTTATCAGATGTCTCCTGAGGAGCTGGAGAAGATGCGCGAGGAATCCGCAACTGATGGGGAAAATACTGAATAATTGAGGGATGGGACACATGGTCTATTGTAAATCTGAAATTCAAAAGATGGATAAAGGAGAACGGAATCATAAAATCAGACAATCCGGCTTTGTCTTGCTCGAAGTGGTCCTTAGTGTTCTGATTCTTGGAATTGCCATTGGTGCCTTCATGCGTTCCTTTACCGTATCTCTTGCCACAGCCCGCAGGGCGCAGATAATCACAACAGCAAGTCTCCTTGCCCAGCAGGTCATGGAGGAATACGAAGTCATTCCTCCGCAGGGGAACCATGAAGAGGGGACATTCGGGGGAGATGAGAACTCTTATTCAGAGGATGGTTCGCCTGATGCCGAAGCCGGGCAATATAAGAACTATTACTGGTCAGTGGATGTGGAAGAGGTGCCGGTGGAATATCAAGACCTCCCTTTTAATGGGGATTTAAGGGATTTTGAAAGTCTCACAAAGGTCAGTGTCACAATAATATATGACGACAAACATCTAAAACGTTTTACACCGATTCGCGCCGTCACCTATCTGACAAATGCGGAGAAATTCACAAATACAAGCAAAAGGGAGAACAAATTATATTAAGAGAGACAAAAAAATGAAATTTATTCGCCACAGAGTCATAGAGTACACAGAGAATTTCCAATATTTTCTTTATTTCATTATCCTCTGTGCCTCTGTGGTGAATCCCATATTTTTAGAGATTCTAAGAAGTTGGTGGGGAGGACGATATTTCAGTGATTGGCGGAGAAGGGGCATTTCATATAAAGTGGGCGATGAAATCAACTATGCATCTTAAACAAATTAATATTGCTTTCACGCTTTTGGAGGTTTTAATCGCCACAACCATATTTTCTCTGGTGGCGACGGCATTGTATACCACATTCCGTGTTGGTGTCCGTGCATACGAGTCCGGGGAGAAGGAAATTGTGAGAATGCAGCACGCCCGCGTTATTTTCGACACCATCAGCCGTGACCTTCGCAGTGTATATTCCCTGCCTGAGACATCTTACAATAACAACCTGCGGAATTCACTTGTGCGGTTTGAACAGATGAAATTACGGGCAGAGACGGAGGGCAGACTGGATGAGTTTCTTTTCGGCGACAGAAACAACCCGGATGACCAGGGCGCACCCAACCCCTATGACAGTTTCATTGAGATTAATCTGGATTTTAAGGCAACCGATGGCGGTGGCATGGATTCCATGACATTTGTTCGCTACCAGTACGATGACGGTGTGACCCGCATTCAACCCTGGTCACTGGGACGCATAACCTATTCCGTGGAGAATGGGGAGCTCGTCCGCACGGAGGAGGATATCTTCCAGCCCAGGAAAGATAAGGAGGGCAACGTTATCGAGGAGAAACTTCCGAGACGAGAAGTCCTCGCCAGGGGTTTGGTGAAGTTCGACGTGCATTTCGGGTATTTTAGAGATGACGACTGGATGGAGAGCGATGACTGGGATTCCACCGCCAAGCGTTACCGCAATCCGATGGAGGAGCTGGATGAGGAAGACCCCCTCTATCAGGAAAAATACAGACGGGAACAGATGAAGCCAGTGGATGGGCTGCCTGCCTTTGTCCGAATCAAACTTGAGATTGAAGATGAGGGACACAAACGTTCTGCAAGGGTGGCGGCAGCGGCGGGTGAGAATGCGGATACGGCGCAGAGAGGTTCACGGCGTATTTATTCCTCTCTGATAAGAGTCCCCACCGCACAGGAAAACTATATCCCGTCTCTGGATAAGGATATGAATGATGAAAGATAGTTCTGTCACAATCACAAGAGAGCGCGGTGTGATACTCATCCTGACACTATGGATGGTGACTGTCCTATCTCTCCTGGCGTATTCACTGGCTTATGAGATGCGAATTGAGGCGCGCCTCACAAAACTCAAGAAGGATAATCTCGTGGCTTTTCAGCTTGCGAAGGCGGGAGTCGCCAAGGCGATCTGCGACCTGAAAAATGATATGGTTATCGACCGGGCGGAGAAATCCCAGATTTTTGATGCCGAAGGCGATGTGTGGAAAAATCCCGAGGATAAAATCAATGTCTCATTGGGTGAAGGAACCTATTCCGTGCGCATAATCGATGAGGAAAGCTTCATCAATATCAACATTGCTCATCCGATTCTCATGACCGAGGCTATCAAGTATTTCAAGGGCGATGATGAGGAGGAGGAGAAGGTGCAGGCTGAACGAACCGCCATTGCCATTTATGACTGGCGGGACCCCGATGATTCCCCGGCTAATGGTAGCGTTGGAACTGAAAAGGATTATTATGGCGATTTGATTGCAAAAGACCATGGCATTGAATACACGAAGGATTTTGATTCGGGTTACAAGCCAAAGAACGACTTCTTTTCTTCCGTTGAGGAGTTACTTTCCGTTTACGGTGTTACTCCCGAACTTTTTTATGGCTTCAACCAGGAGGAGAGAAAGGGCGAAATCTACCGTGAGCGAAGCCGGAGGGAACAAAGAAGAAATCCGCACATTATGGGCGGACGCTCTGAAACAGAGTCTGAGTGGGAAGTCAAGCCGCCGGAGGGTCTCCGGGATATCTGCACCGTGAATTCCACAGGCGAGGTCAATATCAATACAGCGGGCGAGGCGGTATTGACTACCGTTATTGCCGCGGCGCGAATCAGTGACCCCGACCCCTCAGAGCTGGCGCGTGCCATTATCAAATACCGCCGGGATGGAAGGGATTCAAAATTAGATAACGAAAAGGTATTTCGCAGCGTGGGCGATCTGAGCCAGGTGGAGGGTCTTTCAGGCCCTCTCATCCAGAGAATGCAGAGCATCCAGCGACTTACCACCGTTTCCAAGAACTTTCGCATCATTTCAGAGGGACATGCTGGACGCGCCCACCGCACAATTGAGACCGTTGTGGCACGCACATGGGAAGTCTTCAATGTGGATGCGAAAGACAAGGATTTTGATGAGTCCGTCAAGCGCCGAGTGAAAAGGGTGGACAAGGATAAGGAGGACAGCCCGCTTCTTGTGGAATCTCCAACTATCCGCATCGTTCACTGGCGGGAACGGTGATGCAAGACGCATTTATTCATCCCTGAGGAGTATGATTTGAGATTGGAGATTTAACAGCGTATCACAAGGAAAAATATGGCAAATTATTTTACAGCCTTTGAAATCGTTGGGAATGAGTGCCGTTTGCTTTGCCTGAAACGGCTTAAGGGCGGAGTGAAGGTGGATACCTGCTTTACCGTTCCCCTGCCTGCCATTGAGACAGAGGATATTGTGCTCCGCTGCAGGACGAAGGGTGAGGCGCTCAAGACGGCTCTCCGGGAGCGCAAATTCATCCCCGGTGAAAGCATCCTCCTTTTGCCAAAGCAGTATGTAACTGTTCGCCATGTCTTTCTACCATCTGTGGAAGATGGGGAGATTGCACAAATGGCGCAATTTGAGGCAGAGAAACATATCCCATTTAATGTGGAGAGGCACAATCTTTCCCACCGTATCATGAAAAAGGAGGGGGTGACCGGTTCTCACGTCCTGATTGCCGCCGCGGATGCGCCGGTCGTGGATGAACCACTCTCCATCCTGACGGCGGCAGGCATCCAGCCCGCAGTCGCATCAGTGTCGTCCGTAACGCTTTACAATCTCTTCTGTTATCTCAATCCGAACTTTCCCGAGGAAGTGACTGTGGCTCTTCTCCACATTGGGATGGTCAATATTGACCTTGTCATTCTCCACAAGGGAATTCTTGTTTTCACCCGGAGCACCTCGCACGGACTTTCCCGTCTTCTCCAGGAGATTAATGAGATACCGGGCAGGACATCTCCGCTAACTGTGGAGGAGCTCACGCGCATTGACCTCATGAGCGACGAAAAAGAAAAGAAACAGACCGCGCTAACCGTTGCCGTTGATAGTACAGGTCAATGGATACCAAAGCCTGAGGAAACTGCCTTAATCGAGCAGTGGAAAGGGAAACTGCTCCAGTCCATCCGTCAGACACATGATTTTGCCAGACGTGAGTTCGATTGTCCCACCATAGAAAGGATTTTCATATCGGGTGAAGGGAGCGCATTTTCCTCCGTTGAGGATTATCTCACGGGCAATCTGGGTCTTGTGGCGGAGAAGATACATGTGACAGAGGAGGCGATTGAAGGTACATCAGGACTTCCACCCTCTTTTTTGCCGGCGCTTGGGGCAGTTCTGGAGTTTGTTCACGATGGCTTGATCAGTCTGAACCTCCTGCCATCAAGTTATATTGATAGGAGGAAATCCCGTCAGAAGAGACAGAGCATCATAAGTCTTGCCATGATGGTGGGTGGGGCGCTGGTGCTTGCCATACTTTACCTGCAGGCTTACAGCATGAAGCAGGAACGTCTGACGGAATGGTATGAGAATCAGGTCAAGGTGATAAAGCCCGAAGTTGTCAGGCTGGATGATATGCAGAAAAAGACTCGCATCATATCAGATTATGTCCGCGACCAGCGGAACGCCCTTGCAATTCTTGATTACCTCAGCAAATTGAAATATATGCCGCGTAATGTCTCCATCACGGAATTCAAATATACAAAGGGGATATCTGTGGAGTTCTCAGGCCATGCTTTGGACATTAAGGATTTGAATACTTTTATAAGCGACCTGGAGGGGGCAGGTTTTTTTACGGAGGTGAAGATAAAGCAGCGCCCATGGTACAACCTCCCCAATAATCGCCCCAAGGTGATTAATTATACCTTAGTTTGCACTATCAAGGCGGGGAGGAAGGGAGAGAAGAAGTGAATCTGTCAAGGCGGGAAAAAATGTTGGGCGGCGCCATCCTTTTCATCCTGTTGGGATGGCTTATTGGACGCTATGCCGTCTATGAGATATACAAGGTGCTGGCGGTACGGACGGATAATCTGAATACAGCAAGGAAAACCTATGAAGATTGTGCCGAGAAGATGAAAAAGAAAGAAGAGATTATCAGCGCTTATCGTGAAGTGGTGGGCGGGGAGAAAATCTCGGGAAGCGCAAAAAAGGATACAGACCAGACAAAAGAGTTCAGCGAATTTGTTTTTGACCTCTCCAGACGTATTGGATTTATCTATCCGATAATTGACCCTTCCAAAACGGAACCGATTATGGGTGTGAATGATTATTCCTTCATCACCCTTGCTGTGAACACAAACGGTGATTTGTCCAATGTCTCCAAGCTCCTCAAGGGCTTTGACCGTGAGGCTGTGCTGATACGGGACTTGGACGTTCGCTCACGGCTGGATAATCCCAACCTTGATGTAACCATCAACGTTGCGCGCCTGGTTCAGGTCGGAATGAAAACAATGGTCAAAAAAGGGGGAGTGCCACAGGGCTCTGCCGCAGGACCTTCCACCTTCGTGAGCCACACCGCGCGGAAGCCGGTCGTGACGGGTGAGAAATAACAGAGCGCCGTTATTGTGCAGGAAGGAATGAAAACATGAATATGAATAAAAAAATGATGATTATGAATATGGTTTTTTTATTCATCATACTCTTCCTTGGATATCTTGTTGCCACAACACGCTTCAGCCCACCGGAACACGAAGTCCTGGCGACAGGAACCGCAGGAGTTGCTAACCCCGCGGTTGGAGAGGGAGCCTCTGTGGAATCTGAAACTTCTTATACTGTTACAGCCTCACCCCGCTCCTTCGTCGCTGAGATGGATAAATATCCCGCGTTTGGCACAGCGAATATCTTTGACACCATCATCGCCAAACCCACAATCCCGCCCACACCCACGCGCACTCAGACCCCGGACCCCCGACTTGATGATGTTGTCTCTCAGTGGAAATTAACAAGCATCTTTGAAAACACCGCCACATTCAATAATGTTGCAACGAAAAAGGAATGGACGATGAAGGTGGGTGAGACCGTGGATGAGAGTTATCGGGGACAGTCATACTCCATTAAACTTGATAAGGTGGATGAGGACAATTTACAGGTTGTGATTTCTTTTAAGACACAGACAAAGACTATAGGGATGTTTTAATTCATAAGGGATGGTCATATGACAGTATGACAAGGATTTTTGTGTATAATTTAAATATGGCTTATTTTTCAGGGGAATTTGATTGAAAATGTGTATCAGTGTGATGGAGTTTTAAAATTTGTTAAATAGGAGATGAGGGAGATGCGCTTTTTATATGAAAGATGGTGCAGGTTTTCATTTCCGGCATGGCAAGTTGCCCTGATACTGGTTCTTTTTCTGATGCTCCCGATGTATTCATTCCCCGCATCTTCGGGGGGTGAGGATACATCAAGTCCGGATCAGCAGACCCCTACGGCGGAGCCGCAGTCTATGGTGACGCCTGCTGCTGCAACTCCGCCATCCGGGGGCGAAACCAATCCAGAGTCTTCAGGCATTCCCCCTAACATGCCTTTAACCGAGGTGTCGCCTCCAACAGGTGCGGAAAAGGCGGCCGCGCCGTCCGGTCAGGAGCCCCTCGCCACGCTTATGCATAAGGGGGGACAGTTGAGTCAGATTCTGATGCAGCTCAAAAAACAGACCGGAGTCAATGTTGTACCCCGTGGGGCGAAAATAGCAGACCTCAAAATTGATATATTTGCACAGAAGGAACCGGTAAGCCAGATATTGCAGAAGATTTCCAGTTCCAACGGTCTTATTATCCATCAGATTGACGCCATGAATTATGAGATTATGGATGATAAGACATATCAAACCGAGGTTCTTCCCAGGCAGGTTATCCGCAAGGTCTTCATCTTGAAATATATCAAGGCGGAAGAGGCGCGAAAGGCGCTGCAGAATGTCCTCACCAAGAATATTGGACAGATGGCGGCTGACCCGAGGACTAACAAACTCATTGTGACTGACCTGCCCCAGGTTGTTGAGCTCATCAAACGGCTCCTCGACGAGATTGATGTCCAGCTGATGACTCGCGTTTTCTATATCCGTCACGCAGAAGTCTCGGACATTGCGGATAAACTGCAGAATTACAAATCTGCCCCCGGCACCATTGATGTGGACCCTAAATCACACCAGATTATTGTGACGGATATCTTTCAGAACATTAAAAGGATGGAGATGCTGGTGGAACTTCTGGATGTCGGTCCGGAGATGCGTGCCTATGACCTGAATAATATAGGTTTTGACGGGAAGGGCGCCGACCAGATTGGTAAGATGATTGAGCAGGTCCTGACAAAGAATGCGGATGTCTTCTGGCAGATTGATGAAAAAACCGCAACACTCATTGTACAGGATGTCCCCGAGGTGCACGAGAAGATTGAAAAGATTCTTGCCGTAGTGGACCGTCCGGTGAAGCAGGTTCTCATCTATGCCGAAATGGTGGATACCAATTTTGACAAGAATTACGATTTTGGAATTAACTGGAATGTCAGTAAGGATTTATTCTCCGCGGCGCGGGATAGTCTTTTTGGCACAAGTATCCCCACCGGCACATCTGGCAACCTCACGAAAGACCTCGGATTTTTAAACCTCCATGAGGAATTTCCCACATTCACCATGGATGGGAGCGGACTCGCGGTCGGTTATTTGAATAAATATGTCCGCGCAAGCCTGAATGCCACTCTCCGTAAAAGTGATACAAAAGTCCTTCTCCAGCCCCGCATGCTGGTCAAAAACAAGGAAGAAGTCAGTATTACTGTGGGCGGAACCAAAGCATATTACACCACCAATTATTATTATGGAGCCACCACAACTGGCAGTCAGTATACAAGCGCCGGTCAGGGTAGTGTCCAATATGGTCTTAATGTCAGTATGAAACCCACCATATCCAACAACGGACTGATTGAAATGGTAATTAATATCTCCAACAGCGATGCGAATGTTATTCCTGGCACGGGGGTCAATGCAGGCGTCCCGCTTATTGATACAACAAAAGTTGATTCTAAAACCACCCTCATTATACCCAGTGGCGAGACGAGAGTTCTGGCGGGTATTATCAATAGTATGGGCTCTAAGAGCCATAAAGGAATTCCCTGGTTTGCCGAAATCCCAATCCTCGGTCCCCTTTTTGGAACATACAGCAGTAAGGATACACAGCGAAATATCCTTTTCTTTATCACGCCAACCATAGTTGAGGAAAAAACCAGGAGGAAGGATTATTATCGTGGCAGGTCCATTGATGAATTGATTGCTGAAGAGGGCAAGGGTCCGGGTTATCTTGAAACACCCACAACCGGCACCCTGACCACCTCTATGAGTGGAAAGGAGGTCTCCCTAAATGAGGGGGCACCTGCACTTTCAAGCACGCGTCCTCTCGAGCTTCGCCGTCTCCTCGGGGAGAATGCCCATCTGGATGCCGAAACCCTTCGTCAGGAACGGGCTGGTGTTACAGGTGGGCCGAGCGGGAGCTTCATGGAAAATATACCCACCAGACTCCCTTCCGTTGAACCCATGGTCAGGACGTATCCTATCCGCGGTGTAACCACTACCCTTGCGCCGGGCAAGGAAGGAGTTGGGGAAAGTTCCCCACCGCCCACATCCGATGAGGGGAAAACAACAATGGAAGGGGAAAGGGTGCGCCGTCTTGCTCCACAAACTGAAACTCAATATTGATGAGTGCCTGACTCAGGACGGGGGATGATGATGAAAGAAGGGCAGGAATCGCTCAATCAACCCGTCGACCCCATAATGCATCGTGTGGAAATTCTGTCTATCCGTGATGCAGAGCGTGAGATGAGCCGCATCGGGACGCATCCCGAGGGCATCAGCATCATGGCTCCAAAAGCAGTCTTCCGCATCGTCAAAATCCACTCACTTGCACCCTGGCAGGCAAATGTCCTGAAACAGGAGATGCTGTCTCTCGGAGCAGAGGCGGCGACGGCGTCGGGATGCGTCAACTGCTCTTGCATGGCAAGTGACGTCCTCCTGATGGGCACATTGGCGCATTTTTATCGCCTTGCGGAAAAGTTAAAAAAACAATCGCCGACATTCCAGACCCTTGCCGAAAAAATTCTTGAAGTTGCCCGGTCGCCTTCCATGTCAGAGAAATATGAATGGCATCTGCCCGGTCAGGTTCTGCGCCCTGACTTGCGCTCAATCATCATGGGCATCGTGAATGTCACGCCGGACTCCTTCAGCGATGGGGGAAAATATTTTGACGCCGCCGCTGCCGTGGAGCATGCGATGCGGATGGAAAACGATGGAGCGGATATCCTGGATATCGGTGGCGAATCCAGCCGTCCGGGCAGTGAGTCTGTTTCCGCGGATGAGGAGATGCGGCGCGTCCTGCCTGTCATTGAATCCCTCAGGGGAAAGACACGCCTGCCTGTTTCCATAGACACAACGAAGGCAGTGGTAGCGGCAGCTGCCATTGAAAAAGGCACCGCTATTGTCAATGACATTTCCGCACTGCGGCATGACCCGCGTATGGCATCCCTCTGTGCTGAAAAGAAAGTTGGGGTTGTGCTTATGCACATGAAGGGCGAGCCGAAGACAATGCAGGAGAATCCTGTCTATGAAGATGTGGTGGAGGAGGTATCAGATTTTTTCAAGGAGAGGATGCGCGCCGCCATGGATGCGGGGATTGACAGGGAGGCAATTGTCCTCGACCCGGGCATCGGCTTCGGAAAGGCGCTGGAACACAATCTTGCGCTGATGCGCTCATTGGGCAAACTGGCGGCACAGCATGGGAGACCGCTCCTCCTTGGCGTTTCACGCAAGAGTTTTATCGGAGCCCTGACGGGCGCAGAGATTGATGAGCGACTGCCGGGGACGCTTGCCGCCGTTGTTGCGTGCGCCCTGAGGGGGGCGTCCATCCTGAGGGTGCATGATGTGGCTGCCTGCCGCGCCGCACTCCAGATTGCTGATGCTCTCCGATGAAGACAGGTAAAATTGCAATTCAATGGATGTTCAAAAGCGAGATTCCGTTAATGAGTAAGGATAATGATTCATAAGAAAATGCTTCTTGTTGTCCTTCTGGTTGGACTTGTCTTAATTTTTGCCTATCGTTATCTTGGTAAGAAAAATAGCCTTGCTGGCGCCTACAATGAGCCTATGGAGCTGCATATACCCCTTCCCATGGAAATCAAGGGCTTTGACCCCTCCCAGGCGAATGACCTTTATTCCCACATTGCCCTTGCCCAGATTTATGAGCCGCTCTACCAGTATGCCTACCTTGAACGTCCATACAGGGTGGAGCCGCTTCTCGCAGAAGAGATGCCCGTTATCTCTCCCGACCGTCTTACTTATACAATAAAAATCAGGAAGGGGGTTCGGTTCCAGGACGACCCCTGTTTCAAGTCAACGAATGGAAAGGGACGAGAACTGACCGCTCAGGATGTCATTTTTTCCTTCAAGCGCATTGCGGATAAAAGGGTTAATTCCAACGGATGGTGGATTTTTCGCGACAGAATTACAGGGCTTGATGAATTCCGGGAAAAGTCGGGCGATGCAAAGGGTATGACCATTTATGGCGAATCTATGGATGGATTAACAGCCCCTGATGTCCTGACCCTGGTAATCCGGCTGAAAAAACCTTATCCGCAACTGCTTTATATACTGACCATGTCTTATACCTGCATTATCCCGCGTGAGGCGGTTGAATTTTATGGCGATGAGTTCCTCAACCATCCTGTCGGGACTGGACCCTTCAGGCTTGAAAAGGCAGTGCGAGGCTCAAAGATTGTGTATGTCCGCAATCCTTCGTTTCGCGGCGCATCCTATCCGGTTAAAGGTGAGCCGGGGGATGAAAAGGACGGGCTTCTCAAGGACGCTGGCAAACCGATTCCCTTTCTTGACCGCCTGACGTTTCATATAATGAAAGAGCCTTCGGCGATGTGGCTGGAATTTTTGTCGGGCAATATTGACTACGCCGGAATCCCAAAGGATAATTA
>JAPLSR010000168.1 GCA_026398545.1 Candidatus Sumerlaeota bacterium
TTCTGCCATCCTGCCCATGCACCCGTGGATGGAGTGAGTCAAAGACCCTCACCCTGTGACCACGCTCAATCAGGGCGTCCACAATATGTGACCCGATAAAACCGGCTCCCCCTGTGACAAGGATTTTCAGTGACATGTGCCCTCCCTTTCCATAAGAGTCAGTAACAAAATAAAGGGCTTCACAACTCACTAAAGACAAACTCACCCGCCACGGCTGTTGCAAGCACATGCGTCTCCATCAATGCCTCCGGCGGCTCTGTCAGTCGCCGACGCTCCAAAGCTCTGGCGACGGAGCGAGGAGCGCGGTTAATGAGAACAAAGTCCGCGCGATAACCCGGAGCGAGTCTGCCCTTGTGTCCCCCCTCACCCACAATCTCTGGCGGCTCAACAATATAGGCGGAAAGCGACTCCTGCAAACTCAGGCGCTCCTCGGGATACCACCCGCCGGGGGGACGTCCCTGAAGGTCTTTCCGCAGAGTGGCGGCATAGATGCCCCAGAAGGGATTCACCGGTTCAACCGGGCTGTCCGAACCGAATACGAGCGGTAATCCGGCTCGCAAAAGCGTGCGGAAGGGGTAAGCCCATCGGGCACGCCTTCCCCAGAAGCGGTCAGCCGCCGACCAGTCACTGAAGATATGCACCGGCTGGACTGAGGCGGCAACCGGGGAGTCAGCCAGCGCCGGAAGGAGACCATCGCGGAGGATTTGAAACCCTCATACGGCTCCTCCATCCATGCGGTGCGTCCGCCCAGAGAGCCGTCCACAAATGCCTTCACGCCGCCAAATCTCAAAACATCATCCCCGAACCCGCTCTGAATGCGGGCGGAGACAAGCGACTCCAGTTGGGAGACAGGAATATAGATGACAACATTCAGGCGAAAATCGGGCTCGTTTCTGATTTCCTGCAAAAGTGAAAAGGTCTCAGCCTCTTCAGGGGCGTGGACATTCACAATCCCGAAGCGGTGGAGATGACGGGCGGCTCTTTTCAAAAATTCCTTTTTACGGCAGACGGGGCACTCGGGAATTACACGAGTGATAAGCACAGAGGCGTTTTCCTTCAGAATCCCCGTGGGGTTGCCATTTGCATCCCTCTCAATCTGCCCCCCGGGTGGGTCTGGCGTATGCTCCGCAATGCCCGCCTCTTTCAATGCGGGTGAATTGACCCAGAGGAGATGTCCGCATTTGCTGAAAAGGAAGACAGGATTTTGAGGAAATGCGGCATCGAGGGTTTCCCTGGATGGAAGTCGGGGCGGTTCCCAGAGGTTGTGACCCCAGCGAGAGCCCTGAATCCACTGTCCGGCAGGAACATCCTTCCGCGCCTCCTTCAGGAGCATCACTGCCTCCTCCTCGGAACGTGCGGCGGAGACATCCACCGTGTCAAGATGAACACCTGTGTCCATTAGGTGAATATGGGCATCCGTGAAGGCGGGAAGCATGACAAGGTTTTTGCAATCCACCCGTCGCAGGGGATGGAAACCAGAAACGTCCGGATGAGCCTCCCGGAAGAGGTGAAGGACAAATCCGTTCATGGCGAGCATTGCTCCCGCAACCGG
Organism: Candidatus Sumerlaeota bacterium; assembly: GCA_026398545.1. GTDB lineage: Bacteria > Sumerlaeota > Sumerlaeia > MWCT01 > MWCT01 > JAPLSR01. The sequence goes on from JAPLSR010000168.1 coordinate 1,553, forward strand.
ACACGTCTCATCCATGGTCTCTATCCGGGCGTTTTCAAAAAGGATGAATCCTTCCTTCACAAGCAATGTCTCACCTTCCTATCATCATAACAGGCAGGGATGGTCAATTAAGAATGTTATGGTCATCGGTAAGGTCAACCGTCCCGTTGGAGCCAATGGAGCAGGAGGGAACCTGGAGAGCGGGATTGATGTGGTATGTCCCACCTGATGGGCAGAGCGGAATCTCCTTCATGTTCAGGAGGGGAAGGATGTCTTTCCAGGTGATGGTGACCCCTGCGAATCCCTTTCGTTCCTCTGCGGCGCGCTTTGCCCTCATGATTCGATGAAGCATATCCCGGCAAGCCTTTGCCTTTTCAATATTTTCCGGTGTAGCCTTGCCGGCTTCCATAACTTTTTTAAGCTCTCTACGAACCCTGACCCTTGCCCCAAGGACGCGCCCCCGGATATCTCCCACATTATTGAACCACACAACCGCCGCCAGAACTAAAATCGCAATTAATGTCAGGATTTTAATTATTTTCCTCATCTCGCTCCTCTTGAAAACAAGGTCAAAGGGGTCGTTTTTTGGGGATACCGGCACGACGCGGATATTTGTCAGGGCATCTCGCCGTCTTTTTAACCGTCACAATCATGCGCTCCTTGCCGGAAAATGGCAGGGTATAACCCCTCTGCTCTTCTATCTTTCCCTGCAATTCCATCAGGGCGCCCTCGCCGCGCGTAATCTCAAGCTCGGACACCTTTCCCTTATATGCATAGCAATACCCGCCCGTCCTGACAAAGGGGATTACGAATTCAAGCAAAACATTAAGCTGGGCGAGGGAGCGGGCAATGCCAAAGTCAAAAGATTCCCTCATGGCTTTGTCATGCCCTGCATCCTCAGCGCGTCCCAGATGGACTTTGACATTCTTCAGCCCGAAATCCCTTACCAGCCCCTCAACAAACTGGCACTTCTTGCGGGTGGCATCAAGGAGGCAAAACTGTGTCTCAGGAAAGACAAGGGCAAGGACGAGCCCCGGAATGCCCGCACCACTTCCTACATCAATGACATGTTCACCAGCATTAAATCCGGGCAGGAGTGTGAAGGGAATGAGGGAATCAAGAAAGAGGACTTCATAAATCTCCTCTGCCGTCTTCAGGGAGGTCAGGTTGAATTTGTGATTCTGCGAAAGTATAGCCTCACAATAGGCGGAAAAATGCTTTTCAGCGACCTCGTGGCGGGGAAGGTCGAAATTCTCTCTTAAAAAGGCCTTAAAAAAATTAAAGCTCCTTTCGCGGCTGCGGAAAAACTTAACAGTTTTCATAAATTCCCCCGGTGTGCGCAAAGACTGGATTTTTTTTAATTTTTCGAAAATTAATTCATTCAAATCAAAACACAAAAATAAATATTTCTAATCCGTGATAAAATCAAGAATTAACTGGTATCTGCTATAAATTTCAGGTTAGTCCAGATTGAGGAGCCGTTCCGCATTGCCATGAAGGATTGCCGTCAGTTCCTCCTCAGTCAGCCCCGTCTCTGAAAGGAGCGCAATCCCCTCCGCCATATCCTGCCAGGGATAATCCGTGCCGAAGAGGAGCTTCTCAACGCCGTGTTTTCGGGCGATTCGGAAAAAGTCATCAATCTTCAGATAAGGAAGGGTGAAGGACACATCAAAATATATATCACTGCCCACAAGGGTCTGTTCGACCTCCATCCATCGCTCATATCCACCCAAATGTGCAACAATAAGTGTGAGGGCGGGCACCGCTTCCTTCAGGCGCGCAATCCGCGATGGAGATGCCTTGACCTCTTCAAATGCCCAATCCACGCCCCCATGCAGGAGAAGAATCAGCCCCGCATCTGCTAAGGCGCGCCCAAGTTCGATAATGCGCTCCTCGTCAGGATAGAACTCCTGATAGTTCGGGTGGAGCTTCACGCCTTTGAAGCCCATTGCCTTCACGCGCCGGATTTCATCAAAAAGTTCAGGGTCATCGGGATGAATTGCGGCAAAGGGGATGAGGCGCTCGCCTCTCTGTTTCCACAACCAGTCATTAATCTTCTTCACCTGTGCGGGACGTGTGGCAATGGAGACAAGGACAGCCCTTCGGACATTCGCCCGGTCCATCCTTTCCAGAAGGTCACGGATGGTGCCCGTCCCGTAAGACTTGATATTCGCCGCGGCGGCAAGGGATGCCACCGCCCGGTCCGCAAGTTCATCCGGAAAGACATGCACGTGAACGTCAATAGCGTAAGTCATATTCCAACCCCCTAGGATTATTTCACGCGGAGAACGCCGAAGTCACCGTAGTAGAAGTGTATTTATCTCATTCACCGGCAGTAATTTATCCACGCCCCGGCGTGTTCTGTATAATAACAATTATTGCTTTTATCGTTAGAATCATGGGTATGTGTGTCAAGGGCGATTCAATTCAGGCATTTATTTGCTTTTCTGACCCGATAGCGCCTCTTCTGCCTCGGCGCGCTCAGGGTGTGAGGGGAAGCGGCGGATGAATTCCCTGTAATAGCGCCCGGCATCCTGCGGTCGCTTGAGGTTGTCCTTATAAAGGCGGGCGAGATTGAGATAGGAGACCGGGTCATCAGGTGCAAGGCGCAATACCTCAAGAAACCATCTCTCCGCCTCTGCTGCCTTATCCTCCTTAAGGGCGAGCATTCCCATATAATAGGTGGGAATGGGGTTATTGGTAAGGAGGCGGGATGCCTC
>JAPLSR010000411.1 GCA_026398545.1 Candidatus Sumerlaeota bacterium
ACCGACAAGCGTGACAAGAACCAGCGTGATGGAAAGCGCGGAAAAGGGCGCAATGGTGAGCCAGATTTTGGCGCGATTCTGCACCTGCAACGCCTGATCTATCATCTCGCCCCAGCTCGGTGTCGGTGGAGGAACCCCATACCCAAGATAATCCAGCCCCGTCAGTGCGCCAATCGCCCCCACTATTGCAAATGGGGTGAATGTGATGAGAGGCGTCAGACAGTTCGGTAGAAGATGGCGAAATATGATGCGCCAGTGGGAGGCGCCATAGGAACGCGCCGCAAGACAATACTGCCGCGTCTTCTCCCGATACATCTCCGTCCGCATGTAATATGTGATGCTCATCCACCAGAAGAGAGACATGAGAAAAAGCAGCAGCGAAAAACTCGGCGTAAAAAAGGTCGCCATTATTATGACAATGTATAGAAAAGGGAGCGTGTCCCAGATTTCAATGAAGCGCTGTGTGAGGATATCAAACCTACCCGCAAGATAGCCCTGGAGCGACCCGATGACGGTGCCAACTAACTGGGAAATAAAGACAAGGGCGAACGCAAAGAGAATTGAGACGCGAAAGCCGTAGAGCAGGCGGGCAAAAACGTCGCGTCCCTGCGAATCCGTCCCCAGCAAGTGACGCCGGTCCGGCGGATTTGGCGGAGGCTCCTTGTAATAGTCAAAATCATTCTCATAGGGATTGAAAGGGACGGGAGGCATGAGCACCCAGTTTTTTGTCCCCTTGAATAGCGCCTTCAGAGCGTGATAATCCGCCTCAGAGTCATCGAATCCCATCTCATCCTTCTGCCCGAAGGTCGCCTTACTGCAAAATTTGTAAGTGGGGAAATAGAAGCGTCCATTGTAACGGACGATGATGGCTCGGCTGTTGGCGATAAAGTTGGAGAATAGTGATATGACGGTCAACACAATGAGAATCACAAGAGAATAATACCCGCGCTTGATGCGGCGAAACCGCTGAATGCGTTTGAGCGTGATGGGATTTATTTTTAAAAATTGAATCATTGATTCATTGACTCATTGATTCATTGTTCACTCAAATCGGACCCTCGGGTCAACGAACGACACGCACAAATCAGATAATAAATTCCCCAGAAGCATCAGAACGCTCCCGATGACAATCATCCCCATGACAACCGGGTAATCGCGCGACACAATGGACTCATATACCATAAGCCCGACGCCCTTGATATTGAACACGCTCTCAATAATGACAGAGCCGGTCAGGATAAGGGAGATGTTATGCCCGAAGCTTGTGGCAATGGGGATAAGCGAGTTGCGCAAGGCATGGACAAAAACGGCGCGCCGCCAGGTCAGCCCCTTCGCAAGCGCTGTCTTTACGTAATCCGCGCTCATGTTCTCTATCAGGCTGTTCTTCATAAGCATGGTCATGACGGCAAAGGAGCCAACCATGTAGCAGATGAGCGGGAGCACGGCATGATGAATAATGTCCGCCCCCTTGCCCCAGAAGGATAAAGCGCTGAAGTATTCACTGTGGAATCCCCCTAAGGGAAACCAGTCCCGCTTGACCGCAAACAGAACGAGCAACAGCGCCCCGAGGGCGTAACCGGGGATGGCATATCCTATAAAAATGAAAAGGGAGGTGATGTTGTCTATGGCGGTTCGGTGGCGCAGTGCCTTCACAATCCCGAGCGGTATGCAGACGATATACGTTAGAAGCGTTGTCACAATTCCATAAAATATAGAAATGGGAAGGCGCTGGGCGATGATGGTTGTGACAGGAATCGTATATCGGAAGGAATCTCCAAGCCTCAGTTTCAGAAGATGCGCAACCCACCGACCATACCGGATATGGATGGGGCGGTCAAACCCGTAGTATTCCTTCAGGATTTTGAGCTGGTCGTCAGGGATAGAGAGCTGAAGCCTGTCGCTTCTGGTGGTGGCACCGGATTCCCCCGCGCGCCCGCCCGCAAGCTGGAGTTTCAGCTGGTCAATCGGTCCCCCCGGCACAAACTGACAGATGAGAAAAGTCACCACCGTGATGCCGAAAAGCGTCGGAATCATCAGCAGCGACCGCCGGATGATATAATTCCTGAGCGCCTGTCCGCGGGAGAGTTCCAAAAAGTTATACCTTCCACATTCATAATGTATAATATTTTGTAAACCAGGGCGCACACACTTTTCAAGTCACAATTGCCGATTGACCCGCACAAAAATTTCTCGCCCCATTATTACCATTTTTGAGGATTGACTTGGAAGAACTACATGTATTAAATTCAATGTGTTAATTTAGAACAAGTTTTTACATAATAGGGAGGTTTTAGCGTAATCTGTAAACCTTCGTATGGGATACATAAAGCCTCTTCGAATGACAACGCCCCTGGAGGCGCTTTATGAAAGCGATTAAAGAATCAAAGATGTTATTGGAAGTATGGCGAGCTAAAGAGCGAGCCGCGAAAGAGGTTGAACATTTAGATTTACGTTCTGCCATCCGAAAAAGGCTGGAAGACTCTATTCGCGCGTCAAAAGAACAACGACAGCGCGAGGATTCCCCCTCAAAATCTCGACATTGACCTGCAATGGCGGATTATCAAATTGGATATGAAAATCCTGTTTGAGTGATAAAGATATTGAAAGGCGTCAATCTTGATTTGACACCGGATGGCAGGCTGGTAGGAATTGAAATCTTGGATACAAAAAAGAAAATGGCAAATGACGTAAGCCCATTACAATCCAACCTTCTTTTACTTAAAATAGTGTATAATTCCCACATGATAGGAAATAGTGAAGTGGCTATTTTACACAGAGTCTTTTATGATGCGGGTGGTCTTTTTCATCAAGAAAACAAAGAAAACTTAGAAAACATATTTCCATGGCTTAGTGGTGTCATTATGTTGAAAAGTGTTAATGGATTGCCAGATCAGAATGTTGAAGGATCATTTTCCCCAAATCCAATAAATAAATGGCTTTATCGAGACTTATTGTTTGTTTTTGCAGAAGTTGGAGATGAAGGAATCCCAGCCGTATCGAGGGGCAGATTTTCAAGCAGGGACCAGCCTCGCCGTTCCCATTCGCGCCGGACCTGTTGGGTCATTTCCTTTAACTGAGCGGAGGGCGTCATCTTTGAATATTGCTCAGCAAGTTTCCGTTTTATCTCCCATGTTTGTTCCAACCAGTCAGGTTGTGTTAATCTTTTAGTCATAGACTAAAGCCTCCTCAGGAGTGATTATTTCAAAATGAAAGGGATACCCTTCGGCTATTGTGAGGGCACGTAAATATCTTCGGTTATTCTCATTTGCCAGATGGCGACAATTCCATGTAATCATAGCATCAAGAAACGGATTCAAAACCATAAAGGCGACATGCATGGCGTCATCGCGCTTTTCCGGTGGGAATGCCTTTTGTGCCATATATAGATTAACAAGGAAATCAAATTGCTCCGGCTCAGGGCTGGACAACATATGTAATCTTAGCGTCTTATCTATAAGAATATTTCGCATCTCCTCATCTGGTGTCTGAAGCAGTTCAGCCAGCACGGCAGCGGATACATATCCTATCAACCGCCCCTCGGACAATTGCTCAAATAGTCTTAAAGTTGACTCGCGCTTTAAACGATTGACCTCGGTCTCGTCCCGAATAAATCCAAAAACGGAAGTTTCAACATATATGTATAAAGGGCGCATCTGTGTTATTAGCCGTTAAAAATTTGATTTATTTCTATACCTTAAAGGTTGTGAAATCGTCAACAAATAAGTGGGACAGAGCGGCGAGCCATCCTGCCATTAATATGAATTATCCTTGCAGTGTATGCGGTGCCTGCCTATTGTCTCCATCGTGCGTAACGATTACATTGAGATTGCGACAAAAGAGGCGGAGCGGTTTTTTCTGGTCGGGATGACGCTCCCCAATCAGTCGTTTGCCTTCGGGGAACAGACGCTAAATGAATTGGCGCAGTTGACGGATACTGCAGGTGGCAAGGTTGTCGGACATGAACATCTGCGCCTGCGCGAGATTCGTGCCGGCACTTTTATGGGCAAGGGTCACGCTGAACGCATCGCCGGTCTCTCGCTGGAACTCGAAGCCGACGGCGTCATCGTTGACGAAGACCTCTCTCCCGCCCAGACCCGCAATCTGGAAGACATCTTTGAACTCAAAGTCCTCGACCGCACCATGCTCATCCTCGATATCTTCGCCCTGCACGCCCGTTCCAGCGAGGGCAAACTTCAGGTGGAACTGGCGCAATTGGAATATCTCCTGCCGCGTCTGCGAGGTAAGGGGACGCAGCTCTCGCGCCTCGGCGGCGGCATCGGGACGCGCGGACCCGGCGAGACAAAACTTGAAACCGACCGACGCCGCATCCTCCACCGCATCACCCGCCTCAAAAAAGACCTCCACTCCATAGAAACGCACCGCAACACACAGCGGCACCTCCGGCAGAAAAAGGAAATCCCGACCATCTCCCTCATCGGTTACACAAACGCCGGAAAATCCACCATCCTCAACGCCCTGACAAAAGCAAACGTCCTCGTGGAGGATAAACTATTCTCCACCCTCGACCCCACGGCAAAAAGGCTTCTCCTGCCGGATGGGCACGACGTCATACTGATAGATAC
>JAPLSR010000359.1 GCA_026398545.1 Candidatus Sumerlaeota bacterium
CCACAAAGAGCGAGCTTTACTATTCCGGCAATGAACCGCCCCACGGCACCGGCTTTTTTATCAGTGAATCGGAAATCCTAACCAATGCCCATGTGATTGAGGATGCCCGCTCAGGCAGCATCAGGATTAAATCGCCCGCCACAGGAAATGTGGAGTTCAAGGCGGATATAGTAGGGATTGGAAATTCAGAGACAATTGATGTGGCGCTCCTGCGGCTTCCTGAGGATGAAATCCTCCGTTTTAAAAAGCGCTCAGGGCTGGATAAAATTCCATTCATCACGTTTGGTGATTCGGACAAGGTGAAACAGGCGGATGCCCTCGCCATTTTTGGATATCCGCAAGCAAGCGACGAATTAAAAATCATTCAGGCAAAGGTGACGGGACATCAATACTTGAAGCTGAAATTCGGACGATTTATATGTGGTCACCAGTTCATTGAGGTGGGACCGGGAGGGGTGGTGCAACCCGGCAATAGCGGGGGTCCTGCCTTAAATAAGGATGGAAGGCTTGTGGGCATCCCGTCCCGCGCCTCCGGATGGGCATTTGAGCAAGGCTGGCTTATCCCATCGAATATTGTTCAGCATTTTCTTGAAAAGGTCAAGACGAATGAGGCGGGAAAAAAATCTCTTGAACTGCCGCAACTGGGTATAACACTCACTGAAAATTTCCAGGGGACGGCTGTCTGGACCGGCGCGCCGGAGGATTGCGTCATATTTGAGCTCGGGGTCGTTGTCCGTGAGGTGACACCCGGCTCACTTGCAGATGAGTGGGGAATCAAAGAGAAGGACATCCTTGTCGGTTTTGCCAATAATCAGAAGAATATCTCGTGCGCTCTGGATTTTGAGGGATACCGCATTATAACAGGCAGGATGAAACAATGGCCTCAGGAGGAGTCGAATAAGGAGAAAAAGAATGAAACGGGCGAAGGCGAGGAGCCCGAAATTTCCAAACTTCACCTTTCTGAGATGATTATGACCAGTGAACCGGGTGAGGATGTTACTGTCTGGTATATCCGTAAAGGTGTAAAGGGAATTAAGAAGCTCGAACAGAAGATGAAATATAAAATGCCCGTTTCACTTGGGCACCTTGGGACATTTGATAAGCCGGAATTTGAATTGTGGGGCGATTTTGTGGCGCAGGATTTCAATGATTATAATGAACGGCTGTTTGAGGTTCCTTTGAAGGAGATTTTGAATGGCGGCGTGCTTGTGACCTTTGTAGAACCGAACAGTCTGTCAAGCCGGCGTGGCATGATGCCTACCTACCGCTCCACATTCGGGTTTGCATTCAGTTCGGAATATGAACCCGCAACAAACTGGGTCATCATTGAGGAGGTTAATGACAAGCCTGTCAAGAATCTTGCCGAATTGAAGGCAGCCCTGCGCAAGGCGGAGGGCGTTTTTGAGGAGAAACAGAAAAGCCCCGGCTATGACCCTGCACGGCGCATTCTGATGAAGGAACGATACGTAAAGATCGGATTCCGCATCAACACCTACCAGGGAAATGTCCTTCACCTCGAACCGGCGTTCCCCATAGATGAGGCTCTTGAATGCAGGAAAAATCTTCCCCAGTTCAAGTTGTAGTCCGGGCTATGCACAATGGAACGACCTGAAACCGCCAAACCAGACCTGGAAACTGAAACTCCCGATATTATATTATCATAAGATTGCCAATCCTCCAGCTGAGGTACCAATGGTGGACATTTATATGGAACCATCGGGATTCGCGTGACAGATGGCTTTTCTGAAACTCCTCGGCATCCGCGGAATCAACCTCACGGAATTCATGAACTATTTTGAATCTGGCAAGAAACCCCATAGCCGCTGCGTAGTTATCACCTTTGATGACGGCTACCGCGATAACCTTGGGGTTTGGCATTGTCATTCTTGAGGCGATGCATCATGACATACCCGTTATTGCCACAGCGGTCGGCGGTGTGCCGGAGATTGTCATAAATGATATGACGGGTATTCTTGTCCCGCCCGAATCGCCTCAGTCGCTGGCTGAGGCGATTATCTCACTTCTCGGCAATCCTTAAAAAGGGGCGGCGGCTTATTGAAGAGGCTCGCAAACGCCTTGAGCTTTTCACCGTTGAGCGGTATGTGGAGACCCTCGAAAACTATTATGATGAATTGTGGGAACGAGCCATGCGCCGTTAGTCAGCCCTCACGGCTTTTCAATCAACTCAATAGTGCGGTTCAAATCCATTCCGTAGAATAAATAATCTTCCGCATTTTTCTGCAGTTCTTTAATGGCGGGGAGGCAAGACTTGTCCCCAAGCGCCAGAAGTCCTTTCAAGATTACACTGCGTGTGACGTAGTAATAAGATGCGTCAATATGGTATCTGCCGTTCGGATCTGGCGTTCTTTCAGGTTTGTTGGATAAAAGGGCATCGGAAAGGACATCCACCGATTTCTTTCCACCAAGAACTGTGAGAGCCCAGACTGCACTTATGCGAATCTCCTCATTTTTATCATTCAATGCGGCTATAACATCCTCCCTTGTGCCCTCATCGCCGAGGATGCCCAGCGCC
>JAPLSR010000234.1 GCA_026398545.1 Candidatus Sumerlaeota bacterium
ACTACCTCGCCGGTGTCAGACAGTTTCACCTTCATGATACGCACCCGGGATTCGGTCTCAATCTGCGTCAAATCCGGCGGAAGTTCCATCAATATGCCCAGACGTCCGAAATACGGTTCCCTGATACTCCGCATCTCATCCCCGAGCATGATGCCGCTTTCAGCCTTGGTGAAATGGGGCTTAGCCTTCCCTGCCTCATCTTCCAGTAAGGGGATGATAATCTCAGGGCGCATAACCCCTGCGCGAATCTGTGTGCGGCCTGAGATGGATGCTCTCCGACCGTTATTTTTCACTAAAAGGTCAAATGTCCGCTTCGCCATTGCCATGCGGCCAAAACCCTCCGTCACAATGAGGGTTGTGGGGATTTCCTCATCACCCGTCACAGCCACGCCCAGCTCATACCCCAGAATCGCCTTCAGGTCTTTGGCTCTGAAGCCCCCCACAATCACACCCTTCACCCCCACATCCATTGCCTTCTTGAAGACCACGTAACTGATGTTGGAGCCGCCGATGAGAATCTTACCCGCATGTTCCTCCTTGATATCACCCTCATTCACAACGGCGGATGGGTCATTGGAGATAGCACAAATCTCTCCATAGGTCTCCCCACCGATGCCAAAGATGCCCTGGATGAAGGTGCACGGACATTCAATATTAGCGCCAAGCCCTTCACGAATACCCTTTACCGTGCCGTCCACATATGCCATGATGGCGATGCGCCGGGGTGGCTTGCGAATAAGGACCTGCCCCGTCACATCCGAGATGCGCTCAACCGTTCCGTCAAAGGGGGCACAGACAATGGTCTGGAAAAATTTGATGCCCAGAAACGGCTTGCTCTGGGCAATCGGTTCATTTGCCTGAACGGCATCCCCCTCTTTCTTCATCATAAATCTGTGAATCTCTCTTGCCGAAATGCTTAAAAGGTTCATGACATTGACGGTCTGAATGTCATTGGGAATTTCCGTTTCCGCAATGACCTGCTCCGCCCTGACCCGCTCGCCGGGTCTGACCATGACGCGCCCGGGAATGGGCAGGGTGCGCTCTTTTTCAACGACTGTGCTGGCTATGACCTGCAGTCCGGGTGTGAAGACATTTGCCATGTTCGGGTCAGAACTCCCTTCTGAAGTCTTTTGCTTCCGTGTCCCCGCTCGCCGCTGGAACTGCACGGCATATTTTTGCCGGATGGCGCATAACAGGGCGTGTGAACGGTTTAATCATACATCTTGAATGCCTGATACCATCCGCCAATCATTTTGCGGCGTTGTGCAACATCCTCCGGAAAAGTCAGGGGACGCCCTCTCGTGTCAATCACCAGCCCAACCCGCCCTGCACCACCTTTTTCACAGTCCTTCCATAACCGGCGCCGACATCAAACCGGCGCGTGGGCGTTGCCTCAACCTCCGCCTCCTCTTCCAGAGTCATGGGATAAAGGCGTATCTCACCCACAGGGATGGCTTCCGTGACAGGGGGCTTTGCCTCAGTGACTGAGCGTGTGTGGATTTTGATATTCAGGCACGGCGCGCCATGTTTTGCCGCCCCCTTAGGCGCAATGCAGGTGCCAAGCGGAATCAGGCAGTCTTTTTCAAAGACCTCCTTTGCAGCCGCCTTGTTCACACTTGCAAGGACGCCCAGATGCGGCATCATGAAAATGCTATCCACCGCAAGACGCGTGAAACCGAGCGGCTGGAAGGAGTCAATCATCATCATCATTGCCTGACAGCGCCGCGGGGCATGGGAAAGGATGCCGCCGCTGCCGATAAAGAGGTTCAGCTTCATCATATCAACAAGCGTCTCGCCGGAGGCGGTCTGGGCGAATGTGTCAGAGACTGAGCGAATGCGCTGGACACCTTTCAGTCCGACGGCAAGGAGCTTGTGCTGCTCAAAGGCGAGACGGAGCGCCTCACGGGCAAGCGCCTGTTCAATAATCAGTTCATTTTTCGTATGCGGAATGGTGGTGGGACGTATCATCTTATTCTTGATGCGGTTTGCCAGGTCATCTTCATCCATATCAAAAGGCACCCAGCGCAGGACATTATCCAACCCCGCCTCCGCTAAGACATTGGAGATGCTGTAACTCATGCCGAGATTTGCCGAAACCGTGCGGTTGAAGACGCCATCAAAATCGGAAAAGATATCCGTCGTTGCGCCGCCGATGTCCACACCCATGACGTTTATATGCTCCTCTTCCGCAACGGCATGAATGAGATAACCCACCGCTCCGGGCGTTGGCATGATGGACACCTCCACCCACTCCTTGAGCTTGCCATATCCGGGCGCCTGCGACATGACGTGCTCCATGAAGAGGTCCTGTACTTTCTGTCGGGCAGGGAAGAGATTCTCCCGCTCAAGGGTCGGGCGGATATTATCAGTCACATAGAGAGTCGTCTTTTTCCCCAGCACATCGCGGATATTCTCCTGCGCCGCAGAGTTGCCCGCATAAATGACGGGTAGTGTGTAAGTATGTCCAAGGCGCGGATGCGGATCTGCGGCGGCTATGAACTCCGCCATCTCCACCACATGGGTGACGGTGCCGCCATCCGTGCCGCCGGAAAGGAGAATCATATCGGGACGCAGGCTGCGTATCCGGGCTATCTTCTGATGGGGAAGGCGTCCGTCATTGGAGGCAAGGACATCCATGACGATAGCGCCTGCTCCGAGGGCTGCCCTCTGTGCACTCTCCGCCGTCATCGCCTTCACCGCCCCCGCCACAAGCATCTGGAGACCGCCGCCCGCGCTGGATGTTGAGATATAAATATCCACCCCCACCTTGCCACGAGCGGGATGAATAATTTTATCGCCATCAAGTATCTTCCTGCCGGAGAGTTCCTCCACCTCCTGCAGGGAGTTCAGCACCCCGCGCGTGACATCATTATAAGGCTCTTCAACGGTGGTGGGAGCCTCGCCCCTGAATGTCTGGCGGTATTCGCCCTTCTCATTCTTCTCAATGAGGATTGCCTTGGTCGTTGTGCTGCCACAGTCCGTGGCAATTATGACATTCAATTCCTTTTCTTCCATGCCCTTTTTTCGCTTTCTTCCTTCGTTACCCCTTTTTTAATTCAGCATCTTTCTCCTCAACGAGCTGTTCAATACGCTTCGTCAGGCGTTCAATGCCATCCCGCCGCTCAAATATGCGCGCAAGTCGTTCAAAATCCCCATGCGGCCAGAAGGGACCGATAATAGGCTCCAGGGCAACCATGACCTGGCTTCCAATAAATGAGATGGGGATGGCGCTCTGCAGAAAAAGGATGGCGGGGGCTTCAAGATTCCGCGTCCTGCGACTTCTCTTTGATGTGTCTCCTTGCAAAATCAAGCACCTCTGAGAGATTTTTCCCGCAGAGCAAGAAAAGACCTCTATAATTATCCAACCTGCCTGGCGTCTCAAATGGTGAAAGAAAAACACCCAACCCTTCACGCTCCACTCTATGGAAATCCGACCATGCCCGACTCCGTGTCACGCCCAGAAAGGTGAATGACACATGAGTCGGCGTCAGATGGTAGGTGGTTGGCAGAAAAAATCGGGCGAGGGACAGAAAAAGAACCACCCCGGAAAAGACCACCCACACCACGGAGGAAAATCTCCATAAGACGAAACCGCAGAAGAGAGCGATAATCAGCACGGCGATGGCTGCCTTTTGGGGATGACTTCGCGCTGGAAAAACCCTCCATGTGAGGTTCTCTTCAGGCGTCTCGCCCGAATTTCCCCCCATGTCACAAAAACACTGTTCCTCACCCAACATATGTAAAATGTCTTAAAGACACTTTTTATACACACGTCAAGTCGTTTTTTTATTATCGTTCAAATCCGCAGACTCTTGACATCAAAATAAAATGGCTCAGGATTCTTAAATATTCTCATGTGAGTGTTCGGTGTGCCGAAAAATTTGAAAATTGTTGTGGGATTGAGCGGCGGGGTGGACAGCGCCACTGCGGCAGCCCTCCTCTGTGATGCCGGCTGGGATGTCACAGGCGTCCATCTCCACCTGCTGAAAGAAACCGACTCCCATCTGCAAAAAAATGAAATAGACGCCTGCGCCGTGGCTAAGTATCTGGGCATATCTTTTATCACACGGGATGTCTCCGGGCGGTTTGAAAAAGAGGTGCTCAATTATTTTATCCGGGAATATCTCTCCGGCAGGACGCCCAATCCCTGTATCTTTTGCAATCCGCTCATAAAATTCCGGTCGCTCCTCGATGTTGCACGTGAGACAGGGGCGGAAAAAATCGCCACTGGGCATTACGTCAAGGTGAACTATGACCATCATTTCACGAGGTATATCATCAGGCGAGGCGCCGACCCGAGACGAGACCAGTCTTATTTCCTGGCGCTTCTCACTCAAGAGGAGCTCGCCCCCTTTGTGGCTCCCCTGGGGGAAATGTCAAAAGATGAGGTGAAACACATCGCCCGCCGGTTCGGACTCAAGGCGGCTGAGCGCCCCCCCAGCCAGGAAATCTGCTTTGTCACCGGCGATTACAGGGAATTTCTTGAGAAATCCCCGGAGGTGAGGGAACGCCTCCAGCCCGGGGATATAATTGACACTCGAGGCAGGTTCCTTGGACGCCATAAGGGGCTCGCCTATTATACCATTGGTCAGCGGGAGGGTTTGGGAATCTCCGCCCCGCATCCGCTTTATGTGGTGCGGCTGGAAAATAAAATAAACCGGGTTGTTGTTGGAGGGAAATCTGAAACCTTTTCCACAAGAATGAGGGTCTGCAAAATCAACTGGATTGCCCTGGAGGGACTGAAGAGAGAACGGCGCGCCGAGGTGCAGATTCGCTATCGCCACCGCGCCGCACAGGCACGGTTGACTTCATTTGAGAACGGTAAAGATGTGTGTGTGGAATTTGACACGCCTCAGCCTTCCATCACACCCGGACAGGCAGCCGCCTTTTACCAGGATGATGTCGTCCTCGGCGGCGGAATCATCGCAAATTTATGAGACACTTGAGATGTCGCCTGTATGTCATAATTTTTTCAATTCAAAGCGGTGGGGCATTAACTCATTGAGGGAGTAAATGACCCGTCTTCCTTTGAGATTTTCAAGAATCACGGGGATATCTCCCGCAAATTCCACCAGGACCTGCCTGCATGCGCCGCAGGGCGCCGCCGGTTCCGGGGAATCCGCCACAACCGCGATGGCGAGAATCTGCCTCTCGCCTGAGGAAATCGCACGGGCAATGGCGCTCCGCTCAGCGCAGATGGTCAGACCATACGAGGCATTTTCCACATTACAGCCGGTGTAAATCCAGCCGGATGCGGCAATAATTGCAGCCCCAACTTTAAACCCGGAATAAGGGGCGTGAGCATTTTCACGGACAATCTTTGCCGCTCCCACAAGCTCGTTCATCTTTTCGGACGTGATTGTTTCCATAGGACACCTTTACCATTTTTTCTTACGCTACCCAGATTGTTAAGTGCGGTTCAAGCATAAAAGTGCTTGCAAGGGAGTTCCGCCACGGCGCAAATAAACCTGATTTGACGGAAAAGCGGGAGATATTTTTTTACCCATGCGCATCCTCTCAATTGACACATCCACAGATTGCGGCAGCATTGCCATTCTGGAAGATGAGACCCTGCGCGCCC
Source organism: Candidatus Sumerlaeota bacterium (assembly GCA_026398545.1). Classification (GTDB taxonomy): domain Bacteria; phylum Sumerlaeota; class Sumerlaeia; order MWCT01; family MWCT01; genus JAPLSR01. Next base: position 5,582 of record JAPLSR010000234.1, read on the forward strand.
TTCTGTCCCTGAATATCAAGAAGACCCATTCCCAGCGGCTTCTCGTGGGTGTGAATTTTCTGCTTGGCGAGTGCGGTCTGAAGGTCAATGACATGGACGCCATTGCGGTGGCGCGAGGACCGGGCTCTTTCACCGGCGTCCGCATCGCCCTCGCCTGCGCCAAGGGTCTTGCCTTCGCCTCAGGTAAAACCCTTGTGGGCGTCTCCACACTGGAGGCACTGGCATGGCAGAGCGCCGAACCTGACATCCTTCTCTGCCCGGTCCTTGATGCGCGACGCGGCGAGATTTTCGGTGCGGCATACAGAGAAGAGCGTATCACGGGTCGGCTCTGCGAAGTCTTGCCCGGCCGTGCCGAACCACTCGATAAATTTCTCGAAAGCATAAGTGAACCGACGCTTTTTTCAGGGGATGGCGCCATCAAATTTGCGGATGCCATCAGGAAAAAACTGGACGGAAATGCCCGTTTTGCCCCGCCCGGACGCAACCTCCCCAGCGCCGTCACCGTGGCGCTTCTCGGCAGGGAACGTCTCCTGCGCGGGGAATCCGATGATGTGGAAACGCTGGTCCCGATTTACCTGCGCCAGCACGATGCGCGATTGCCTTTGCCATCTCATTGAACACCGGAGGTCTTGGAATGAAAATTGCCCAGGTTGGTTATGGTTACTGGGGACGCAATCTGATGCGCGTGGGGTGCGCACTGAAGAAGGCGCAGATGGTCTTGTGCTGTGACACAGACCCTGCGACGCGGGAGGCGCTGAAATCCGCCCACCCCAATATTGAGTTCTGTGATGATTATGCGACCATCCCTGACCGTGCCGACATTGACGCTGTCATCATCGCCACTCCCGCCGGACTTCATTATGAGCAGGCGCGTGCAGCCCTCGTCGCTGGAAAGCACGTCCTTGTGGAAAAACCGCTCGCCCTCACCTCACGCGAGGCTCGCAACCTTATCGCCCTTGCGAAGAAAAAACGTCTCACACTCATGGTCGGACACACATTTCTTTATAACGACGCCGTGCGGTATGTGAAGGAAAAGATTGACGCCGGCGAGCTGGGGGAGATTTATTACGCCTCTTTCACGCGGCTGAACCTTGGAAGCGTCCGCCATGATGTGGATGCCCTCTGGAATCTTGCGCCGCATGATATATCCATTGCCCAATACTGGTTCGGTGAAAAGCCTGACAGGGTCAGCGCCGATGGCATCAGCTGCCTGCAGAAAGGGATTGACGATGTGGCATTTTTAAACCTGCATTATCCCAGCGGGCGATTTGCCCACATCCATGTGAGCTGGCTGGCGCCCTACAAGGTTCGCCAGGCAATCATCGTCGGGAGCAGAAAAATGCTCGTCTGTGATGACACCTCCCCAGACCAGCGGGTGATGATTTTCGACAAGGGGATTGACCGCAAGGACCTCCCTGGAAAAGCGGCCGCCCTGCCATTCCAGAACTTCGCCCAGTTCACCCTCATCCAGCGCGCGGGCGATATTCTCATCCCCAAGATTCCCTTCCGCGAACCGCTCCAGGTGGAACTCCAGCATTTTGTTGACTGCGCGCTGAAGGGACAAAAACCGCTCACTGACGGATGGAACGGACTTGAGGTTGTGGAAATCCTTGAAGCGGCGGAGAAATCCCGCAAGAGAAAAAAAGAGCGGCTGGAAAAGTGAGCAATTCGCCGCTACTTCAGTTGAAAAATGAGGATGGTGGGACCCGCACTGCGCCAGGGAACGGGTTCAAATTTTGCCACAGGCGCGAGCTCCCTGTTAACTTTTTTGTAAAAATCCCTTATGGGTTGAAGCCCCTGCCAGGTGTTTCTCTGCACGCGGTCATAATAATAACTGGAGCATATCAGCCAACCGACGCCTTTTTCTTTTAATCGCTCCACAGAATATTCCATTATCTCTTCAGGAAAGAGTTTATCCTTCCAGTTCGGCATGGGGAGGAATGTAGCGCTGTAAGACGGTCCAGGGTGCGGATATTTCGCCATCAGGGAGAAAAATCTCCCCGACCCGCCTTTAATTTTCGCATAGGAAATGAGGCCTTCAATTGTTTCACGCGAAAGATTCACAGATGGGTGATACTGATAATAAAATTCAGTATCAAAGGCGATTTTCCCGGAGGTCGGGATATGCTCCGTAATCCAGCGGGCGGCGGTGATACGCGTATCTTCTCCCGTGGTCTCCGCATCGAACTTTAATGCCCTGTAAAAGGGAGAAATCACAAGAATGATGCAAGCAAAAACCGTGATGGCGCCCCTCCATCTGAAAAAATCGGAAGTCAGAAAACAGGCGGTGAGGAGCGCCAGCGCAGGCGTCAGGGGAAGTATGTAATGCAAATCCCGATGACCCGAGAACTTGATTGAAAAAAGATTCAGAAAAAGAAATAACAACAGGGCAATAAGCATCCGGAAGTCATGATTTCGGGGTTTTCCGCGCCCCAGCCCGTATCCTTTATAAATGGATGCAAGGGCGAATAAGACAGATGCACATGCCACGAGGGCAAATATCCATCCCATCTCTAACACAAACATATTGACGAAAAACCGAAGACCATAGTTGGTCTCCGACCCAAGCATGAAGGTCTCCCACTTGAGCTGTCTGAATATCGTGGATGTCAGAATGCCGTGTATAAACCCGAAAGGATGGATGGCGAGATATGGAATCCCGATGCAAATCCCCGCAAGAAGCCCTGAAAGGACATACAGCAATGTCTTGAATGTCCGCGCCTTCTCCTTAAAACAATGCGGCATGAAAAGGATTGGGAAGATGATGGCGATAAATCCATTATATTTTGTGGCTGTGGCAAAACCAACCAGCAAGCCTGATAAAAAATATAAACCCGCCTTCCCCGTCTCGCCCGCCCTGAAAGAGGCAAGCAGGGTTGCATAGGCAAGAAAGACAAGAAGCGAATCCTCCTTGGCAACATGGGCAAGACTCACGGTTGTATAGCAGAACGTGAGAAGAAACGCCGCAATCAGGCCGGTTTTTACATCCCTGAATTTCCGCCCGAGCCTGTAACATAAATATATCGTCGCCGTCGCGGAGGCAACGCTCAGAAGCCTCGCTGTGAAATAAAAAACCGTTGGATTCTGAATGAAAAGCCTTTCAAAATCCGCCACACCCTTAATAATCCCGAAAATCCTGTAAAAGAGAAAAATCGCACCATATATAAACAGCAGCAAAACATTCATGAAGGCTGGTTTGCTGAAATGATGGGGCTTCAGCTCTCCCGCTGCGAGCGAAAGGGTTCGCGCCACAACATCAATTTCATCTGAAGAAAAATAACCTGTCCGTGGAAGACCGTAGGATATGGAAATTACGCGCAGGGCAAACCCTGCCATGAGAATGAAACATAAAAGCAGATATGCCTTTCTCTCAGTCACCTTGATTCGAGTTTCTCATCAAAGTTTATACGGATGCGCTCCCCACAAATTCAATTCCTCCATATAAAACTCTCACCCAACTGTAAAGGTCAATATGATTATCCCCTTACCAGACTGACACACACGCCATCGCCTTATCATTACTATTTGATTGAAAAAGATTGAATCCTAACCTGTGATAATTTTAATTATATCGTTACATGCACAGCGAGCGATTCCTGATTCTGGGTGTGACTGTTAAAAAATGTTCAACACGAACAAATCATGCAAATCCCGACACCGCATCTTCCTGCTGATATTATCAGCCTATATCCTCTACGCAATACTTTTCATCTGCCGGACAAGTTTCAAGGTCGGAGGCGTGCGTTATTACTGCCTCTTTGACGATGCCATGATTTCGATGACGTATGCCCGCAATCTGGCGCATGGACATGGCCTCGTCTGGCATCCGGCGGGGGAACGTGTGGAGGGATTCACAAATCTTCTGTGGGTTATCTACATGGCGCTCTTTCACCTCCTGCCCATTGCGCAATCAAAGATAAGTCTTTTCATCCAGGCAAGCGGTGCGCTCTTCCTCGCATTGAATTGTCTGATAGTAAAAAGGATTGCGAGCCTGCTTTCAGAAGACTCCATGCCGGTTGCCGCCGCAGCGATGGCGCTGACGGCGTTTTATCTCCCGCTCAATAACTGGGCGCTTCAGGGAATGGAGGTCGGGGCGCTCACACTTCTCATCAGCATGACCGTTCTGGAGATTTTGAAAAATCTGAAAACCGGCGGTCGCTCTCCCCTGCCCTTTTTGCTCCTTGGTCTTGCTTCCCTCTTCAGGATAGACCTCTTTACCCCCTATGTGGTTGTCCTGCTATTCCTCATCATCAGCGACCCCAAAAACAGGAGATATAATCTCATCACGGGACTTGTTATCCTGTTGATTTCCGCCCTCTCGCAAACGATCTTCAGGTTATTCTATTACGGCGACTGGCTACCCAACACATACTACCTTAAGATTTCAGGCGTGCCGCTCCTCTTGAGGATGGAGAGGGGATTGGTGGTGCTTGCGCTATTTATATGGAAGATGAACTGGGTTTTTTTCCTGATTGCCTTCCTGCCGCTCATCCTGCGTAAAAACAAGACCCTTCTCCTGCCGTCAGCGCTCATTATGACCCAGATGGCTTACAGTGTCTATGTTGGCGGCGACTCGTGGGACTGGTGGGGCGGGAGCAACCGGTTCATCTCCATCATCATGCCTCTCTTTTTCATCCTGTTTGCCTGCGGGACTCGCGACCTGACGGAAATCATAACCGGAGGAATGGGATGGAAAAAATCAAACACCCTTTTTGCGGTTCTCATCCTCGGCGCACTTGTGAATTTCAACGCCATCAGCGGACCGGCGGCGCTGGCAGAGTGGCTGCTCATCAAAAAGCCCCTCCATGTGGAGGATAATCGGGAAAAGGTTCGGGAGGCGCTCCTTCTAAAACAAATCACACGCAAGGACGCGCGCATCGCCGTGACATGGGGAGGCATACCGATTTATTTCTCCAAAAGGCAGGGCGTGGACCTCCTCGGCAAGAACGACCGCATAATTGCCCGGCAAAAAATGAGACCGATAAGTGGCATCCGCGAATTCAACCCCGGTCATCTGAAAAGGGACTATGCCTATTCTATCGGACAGTTGCGCCCGGATGTGGTTGCCGAGCTGGGTCGCGCACCCGAAGAGGCGGAGCCATTTCTGAAACAGTATTATGACAGAATAGCTCTCGAGGGATTTTCTTTTTATCTCCTGAAAGGCTCGCAAAATATAACATTTATCCCACAACAGGGAGCATGCGCACCATGAGGAAACTCCTGCTCATCTCATACGATTTCCCGCCAGCCATTACCGGCGTTCGACGCATCCTGAAATGGATTCATTATCTACCTGAATCCGGCTGGGAATGCGCCGTCCTGACCGTCAAGCCGGTGCACACGGCACGCCGTGACCCCTCCCCCCTTCTGGAACTGAAGGAACGCGGCGTCCCCATTTTCCGAAGCGGCTCCCTCGACCTGTATCGTCTTGCGGAGATTTTTTCCCCCCATAGGGAAGGCGATGAAAAACCCGGAACCCATGCAACCGGGAAATCCAAATCGCTTATGGATTTTCTGCGTCGGTGGGTCTTTCTGCCGGACGACCGATGCGGGTGGATTCCTTTTGCGGTGGCAAGGGGTTTCCGTCTCATCCGCCGCCTCAAACCCGATGCCATTCTCACAACATCATATCCTCACTCGGCGCATGTGGCAGGGCTTTTTCTGAAATTACTCACTGGCGTCCCCTGGGTGGCGGACTTCCGCGATGCCTGGACGCAAAATGATGAATTCTTCCGCCCGCCCACGCCCCTGCACGCACTGCTCCAGCGCGCCCTTGAAAAATGGGTGGCACGGCGCTGTGATCTTCTACTCGCCGTGTCTGAGCCAATCTCCGCCCATTTCCGCGGGTTGCTCGGCGGCTCGGGACAAAAAGTCCACACACTGACCAATGGTTATGACGATGCTGATTTTGCCAGTTTGACATCTCATCCATCTGAAAAATTTTCACTTGTTTACACCGGTTCCCTCTTCGGCGAAAGAACGCCCACCCCTTTCATCCGGGCGATGAATGTCCTCCTGACTGAACATCCAGAGTGGCGGGCTGACTTTGATGTGAGGTTCTATTCTGCCCTCGATGACTCCTCTTTCATGGAAATCCGGCAGATGCATCTTGAGGATGTGATTCATGTGGAGGGACTGTGTTCTTATCGAGAGAGTCTCCAGCGCCAGATGGATGCCACCATCCTTTTAATCTTCATTGCGCCGGGTCCAAATGCCGCCGTCATGATGACGCAGAAGGTGTTTGAATATCTCCGGAGCGGACGCCATATCCTGGCGATGATACCTGAAGGCGCATGCCGCAGCCTTCTGCAGCAATTTGAGGGCGTGGAAATTGTCCATCCTGCGGATATTGATGGGATTAAATCGCGCTTAATAGACCTCTACCTGAAATGGAAATCCGGTCTCTTAAGCGTCCCGATGCGAAAAGGGATTGAACAATACGACCGCCGCAATCTGACGATAGAACTTGCGTCACTTCTTGATAAAATCAATTAAAACTCTCATTTCCCGCCTATGCGATTCCAGATTTGCTGAGACCATTTATCTTCTCGCACCTTGGTTTTGATGAACTCCATATAGGAAATGAATTCATCTTTCCGCTTTTCATACTCCTGTATCAATTTTATTTGGGACTGGCGTTTGAATTCTACACAATCGAATTTTTTACATGTTTTAATCATCGCCTCCATATTCCACCTCCAAGGGGCTGCGAATATCCATAAGACCATATCCATGTGAGAACAAATCAACTGTTAAGTTCTAACGAGTTGGAAACTTTATAGTAAATGAGGCGGGAATGAGTCAATATTTTTTAATTTTAGATCACTGACAACGCTGATTCCACAGCGGGGTAAAGCCGCGCTGTAAGAATGAGCTGTTTATATGATTCGTGTCAATTAGTGGAGATTCGTGGTTAAACCTCTTTTGAGATTACTTGCTCGCGGCCTATCTGGGCATCCGGGTCGTCGGCGGCAATCTTGCCGGATTGGAAAATGACACCGGCGAGAACCATAATTGACATGCCCAGAGACGCAAACCAGGGCCAACCAATCGTAAGGTTTTTCTTTACTTCCACCCCATCCACAACATCTGTATACTTGAACAGATTCAGGAAAAAGATAAATGCCACGAATGGAATCATCTTAAGAATGAGTCCGTGACTATCCTCACCGAAGTACATGGCTGCCAGAACAAAAAGGGCAGCCGTTAGAACAATCAGGGTGGATAGCGTCCAGCCGGTATGCTGCGCCACCGCAAGGACACTCATGATGCTGAGAGCCGCCGCCCAGGGCAGCGCCCGTGAACCACGGCGAAGACGCGGTATGAACGCCAGCAGGAATGTCCCAAGGATGCCGCCCGCTGTCAATCCCACAACGGCTAAAGCCAGTTCGATAATCAACCCCTTTCCCTGCCAAACCGCCCAGAAACCCGATGCCATGCCGCTCAGGGCGATGCCCCACAGGCAGACAAAGAATCGGCTCAGGCGAATGTTCGCCTTGTCACTGCCTTTGAGCTTTCCCGCAAGCCTCAAGCCGGTGATGGACTGCTCTGCAAGAGCGGAGAGGATGCCCTCAAGGGAAGATATGGCTGCGGCTAAAATGCCGGCAAGAATGATTCCACCGAATATGGGATGCACCCTGTATTTTATGAATACCGGAAGCACGTTATTTCCCCAATCACTGATGGGCTGCAGCTCTGTGGGTCCAACGCCGGGGATGTTCGCCTTCTGGTAGAAAAACCACAGAGCCACACCCACAAAAAGGCAAATTATCATGACAATCTGACTGACACTGCTCCAGATAATCGCCTTGCGCGCATCAGACACGTTTTTGCAGCAGAAGGCTCGCTGCACCATCAGCTGGTCGGTTCCATAGGAGCCCAGACTTCCCAGTGAAGAGGCAATCACCGCCGCCCAGAAGGTGTAATTCGACCTGAGGTCAAAATCCCAGTTGAGCCAATGTAATTTGCCCGCCGCATAGGCGGTGCTTATCAGTGTGCCGACTGCAATACCATGTTTCCCCAATTCCAATACCACAACTGCGAGTGTTAAAAGTGCGGAAAACACAAAGATGAGGAATTGAATCGCATTGGTCCAGATAACTGTAACAATGCCCCCCATGAATGTCCATAGGATGGCAAACGCCCCAACGAGCCAGATTGCCCAGTGTATAGGCAGTCCGGTCATCACCTGGACAATCATGGCGGTAAGAAGGACGCGGGTGCCCTGACCGAGCGCGCCTCCCAGCATAAAGAGAAAACTGGTCATTTTGCGCGCCCGATTGCCCAGCTTGTTTCCTATGTATTCATACGGGCTGTAAATTTCCCGTTCATAAAAAACCGGTATGAAGAGATAACCCACCAGAACGCGACCGATGACTGTTCCAATGCCGAGCACCATGTATGCCATGTTCCCAGTGGCAGTCCAGAGAAATGCGGGAACAGCCACCATGGTCATGGCGCTGATTTCAGTGGCTATGATGGAACCCGACACCGCCATCCAGGGCAGTTTGCGCCCTCCGAGGAAGAAGTCCCGGATTGTCGCCTGCCTGCCCGACATGTAATGTCCGAACCATGTGGTGAACACAATATAAAAAGCCACTATTGACCAGCTTATCCAATTAAACTGGCTTTTCAGTCCTTCGGCGCCCTGCGCCACAGTCGTTGCATCCATTTCTCACCTCTAATAAAAAAATTCAAACAAGACATGACACAATATCCCTGAAGATTAAAAGTCAATAATTTTATGACAAAAAAAATCGCATACAAATTGTTATGGTTGACAGAGAAATCTTCGGGATAAAATATTATCTTTATAAGAAAAAATAGAATTGGGGTGATTTCGTCATTATGGATATTCCGGTGCCGGTTTTATGGATTGTGTCAGGCACTCTTGCACTATTGGGAAGCTGGATTATTATAGTCAACTACGCCTGTGCGATTCAGTGGTATGTGCGGCGGAAGCATAGTTCAATGATTCCCTTGTTAGGTGGCGTGCTGTTTGCGCTTGCCATGCTGCATTGTCCGATGCCTGGAGTCAGAAGGCTGGCATGGCTACCCCTCGTTTTCGATTTGGGATGCCTTTTTACACTGCTGAACTTTCTTTATGCGGTTTTCGTGTTGAAATGTTTCAAAAAATAATTTAAACGCATAATTAAGAATGCCTGAGAAAAGAATCGGCCTTATATGGATTCACCATAAGACCACCTAAGGCGGATAGTGAAATAGTTATCAAGTTATTAGTGATTCTTAATATCTCTTCTGTAATAATGGAGATTATCTGGAGACTTTGAACGGAACATTTTCAAGCACGAGGGACGGAATTTCCCCCGCTTTCCCTCCTAACACTACCCTGGCATCAAGTATTTCAATGCCAACAAGCAACTCCCTCTCCCCGATATTCAACGCAATCTCATTGGTCAATCGGAGAGTGCGACACTGATGGCGCCCTTCTACCAGTCGGATGTAAAGGGCATCGGTTTCCTTATCATAAGTGATACGCATAATTATTCACCTCAAAAATAAAAAGTATAAACAGTGACAACCACAATTTCTTCAGGCTCCTCGGCAATTACAGCTGCCACCTACTTTATGGCATAATGTTGACCATGCCATTCCCTATCATACTGAAAATTGGCCCGACATATCCAACGGGAATGCTTTGCCGGTTCTTGTACACCACGCTTTATTGTTTCACAGACTTCCTCTTCAGTTGCGCCACGTTCCTCACATTGTTCGCGAGCATGTTGAGACAAACGAACTCTTTTCATTATTTTCCCAATTTTTTAGGAAAATCATTATATCATATCTCATAAACAAATCTATTAAAGATTCTTCATAAGAGTGGAAGTCAATCTTTTTATCTGTAAATGTCAAGGTCGTCCTGCTCATAGGGGATGGGGACGAAGGCGGGGTAAGCCTCAATGCCACGACTGCCAACGCCGCCTGCAATCTCAAGCGGGAAGGGTCTCTCCCCCTTTTTGCCTTCCATCTCCTTCTGGCTGCCATTAGACAGCCGGATTTCATCAAGGTGGATGCTCAGCAGGTCGCGCTGATCCGCTGTAAGGCTGATTTCACGGGCGCCTCCCTCGCCTGACAGGTGATAAAGAACAGGACCATCCTTGATTGCCACAACGCCCTCTTCGGTTATCTCACCGTTTTCCCTGCGACCGTCAAGATAGGACGGTTCGAGGTTGAGACCGGTATGGAACCGCAGTTCTGGATAGGTCTGGAGTTCAGCCTTTGTAATCCTGAACTCGTAAATGGCATCGAGCGTGAGTTTATCAATATCCCTTCGCGCCTTTTTGACGATTGGGGCATCGGGGAATTCTGCAATAAGGCGGCTCAGGCGCTCAATCTTTAACCGGGAGTCGGGCGTCTCAGAGACAAGAAGATACAATTTTCGGGCAAGGCGGTCATTCAACTTTTTCAGATATCCGGGGGAATAAGTCCCCGCACTTCTGGCATAATAGAGCGCCTGCTCATATTGCCCGCGTTTCTCATAATGGCGCACCAGTTTTTTTCTCATTTCAAGCGTTATCGGGTCTTCAGGAAAGGCGTGAATGTAAGATGCGGTGGCATCAAGTAGTTCATCACTCTGGACGGGTTCGGAAAAGAAGCAACTGACACCACGCATGGCGACATCAAGGACAAAAAAGACGCCAAGATTCTGGGCGGCGCTCTGGGGGGCTTGCGCAAGTCCGCTTGACACCAGATACAACTGGTCATCCGTCGTGCGCTCCCCAAATAGAATATACCGGCGGATTGCGGCGGATTGTTCCTCTTCTGCCCTGCGAACGCCAAGGGTGTGGTTAAATTCCGGACTTGCCAGAACCGCAGAGGCGGAGAGTGCGGCATTTGTGCCGGCATAAAACGTGGAGAGACGACTCATCTCCTTCAAAAACTGCCCTCTGTCTTTATTGAAGGAAAAATATAACGCCATCGTATACTCCACATCATCCGCATAATTCGAACCGGGATACTTCCTGAGAAAGGAAGATGAGTGGACGAGGAGTGAGGTTGCATCTCCGGCGGAGAGGGCATTTACAATCGCCTCATATCCCTTTCTCTCCTCATCCGAGCTGAAGAAATCCTCCCCCGCCAGGACGGACATCGAGGACATCCTTTCACGGTTTTGTCTCACAATCTCACTCTCAAGACGATTTATCTCCTTCTGCACCCCTTTGTGAGCGGGTCGGAGGGCAAGGGCATTCCGGTAATGATACATGGCGCGCTCATAAGCCCTTTTTCTTGCGAAGAGACGTCCAAGGGTGAGCTGTTGTTCAAAAATCTGCTCCATCCTCTTTCTTTCAAGCCTTTTTATAGTCCCCTCCATGGCTGCAAATTCGGGGTTATGGGGATATTTCTCATGGAATTGATTTAAAAGGGCGAGACTTTTACGTTCCTGGGGAGTGGCACGTGATGCCCTGACAAGACCATACGCAAGGTCAATGGGGAGTTGCGCAAAGGGCTGCATCTGGCCCTCAAAAAGGCTGGTGACCGCCGCCGAGGTGTGGTTTAAACCCTTAGTCAATTGGTTGTATCTGTTCTCCCGGAGGAGTCTCTTTGCCGTGCTCATCTCATCAGAGGAGATATTGTTCCTGACCCGCTCCTTCAAAAACCTGTTACTGGACACCCTTCCAACCTCATTCTGCCAGAAAAGGTATCT
>JAPLSR010000120.1 GCA_026398545.1 Candidatus Sumerlaeota bacterium
GCAGGGGGGATTGCCGCCTCATATAGAACACCGTCAATGCGGTATCGTATGCGTAATTCCTTTTCCAGCGGCTCAATATGGATATCCGTTGCGCGGTCGTGGAACGCCTCGCTGATAATCTGGTTCACAAACCGAACGATGGAGGCGTCCTCTGCCATCTCATCAATGTCCTCAACCTCTTTTGCCTCCACCTCGAGAGAGGCGTTGCCCTGACCTTCGTTCATCATTTCCTCCACCGTCTCCGCGCCGATGCCATAATAGTTCCGGATGGCGTCCAGAATCTCCTTCGGTGCGCTGACAACAGGTTCAACCTCCATCTTGAGCATCATCCGCAGGTCATCGAGTGTATGGATGTCCAGGGGGTCGCTGATGGCTACCCGCAGAATGCCATCGTTAAGTTCCACAGGGATGAGGTTATAATGTGTGACCAGTTTAGCGGGGATTTTTTCTATCACCTCTTTGGGGATTTTGATTTCGCTGAGCTTCACGTAGGGCATGGAGAGCTGGAAAGCCACCGCCTTCAGGACATCCTCCACACTGACGAGGTTCATCTTTAACAGAATCTCGCCAATTCGTTCCCCCGTCTTGCGATGTTCGCGCAATGCCATCTCAAGGTCATCGGGGTCGAGTTTCCCATCATTGACCAGAATCTGACCCAGATGGAGTTCGGTGCTATGTTTCATCCTCTTGCCTCATTATATTTTAATCAAATGGATACAATTTCACAATTAAGTGATATGCCAGAACTATACCAGTTTCTCTCGCCAGAGAGTAGCCAGGAAATTTATAATATTTCTCATGAAATAATACCCTTCGTGGCTAAAAAAGGTTAGTTTTTTTAAATTTAAGAATTTTCTTTCACATATTCTATCCACAAATTTACACAAATCTATCCGCCTCGGATGTGTGATTCGTGAAAATTCGTGGAGATTCGTGGATAAATCCGCCTCAGACGAAATTAATATTTTAATCGGAAGTTTGCAGGGATAAAAAAGAAAGAACCGCAATTTCACAATCGATAATTGAAAAATCACAATATGATTTGAATATAATACGGGAATGGGAAAAATTTCGGGGAATATCCACCCGGTATAAAATGCCCTTACAATCAACTATATCTGACCCGATATGCATCAACGGGCTTCTCCTTGCCCCTCAATAAAAGGGGGGGAAGCGGTTCAAATGTAATGTTACGCTTCTTGAATATTTCATCAGATGCGTTCTTGACCCTTTGATAGAGCTCCGAATTGATATATATTTCTCCTTGAAGCGCAATCCCCTCCAACCGCTCAGCTACATTGACGTTATCCCCCAGGGCTGTGTATTCAATTCTGATGCGCTTATGTCCCACCGTCCCCACCACCACCTCGCCAGTGCTGATGCCGATGCCGACTCCAATCTTTTTCCCCTTCTTTGAGAGGATGGAATTGTTGTTAAGCTCAGATATCGCCATCTGAATGTCCAATGCCGCCTTGACAGCCCTCACCTCGGCATCAGGCAAATCCAGCGGTGCACCAAAAAGCGCCATCACGGCGTCACCTATGAACTTGTTAACCACACCATCATACTGGAATATAATCTGTGAGACTGTGTCATAATACGCATCAAGAAAATCCACCAGTTCACGTGCGCTCAGGCATTCGGAAAGCGCGGTGAAACCGCGAATGTCCACAAAAAGGACTGTCACATCCTTCTTCACACCCCAGATTGCCTCATCGTCATAATGGCGCAAAATCTCCTCCCCAATACGCGGGGAGACGGATTTCAGGAAGACGTTTCTCACCCATCGCCTTTCCCTCTCCTTGATTCCGACGACATAAAAGATGAGGAAGAGATATGAGAGCAAAATAGTGCCTGCGGGTCTGACAACAGGAATATAAAGTGAGTATTTGTTGAAGCTGAAAACGCTCAGTGCGAGATAAAGAATAAGGAGTAGAAATGCGGACAGCGATGCGGGTTTGTATTCCACAAGGGAGAAAATCATGCCCACAAAAAGCCCGAAAATCAGGGTGATGGCGGCGGTCGTCGCGGGGCTCGTCTCATAAATATAATCATCATTCTGCACCATATTGATGACCGTGGCATGAATGCCTACAAGGGGGAAAGTGGGCATTATCGGGATAGGCTCAATGTCTGCACCTCCGGGATTGAGTTCACCGACAATCACAATGGCATCCCTGAATGTCTCAGGTTTAATTCGGGTGGGGTAACGACTGCCAAAGCGGGCATAATGAAGAACCTGATGAAGTGGATAGCTATTGCGCCTGAGAAATGGGTCGCCCTCCCTGAAATTGAGAACTAACCGACCGGTTTCATCAATCGGTATACGCTTTGTGCCCGAGTCATTCTTGCGCGGGTGAAACTCAATCCATTTCCCGAATGTGATTTTCAGCTCATTGAGCGCAACACCATAATAATCGCAGAGAAACACAAGGTCAAGATGTGGATAGAGTTTGTCCTTGTATTTAATAAAAAGCGGGACGTGCCGCACCACCTCTTCCTTTGTTTTTACAACATTGATAAAGCCACTACCACTTGAGTTCAGAAGAATCTGCTCTGTTGGCAGGATGACAAATTGCGCCTCGGGCGGTCGCCCCTCCTCCTCATGTGGATACTTGATGCCATAGCATTTTTCCAGATACATTCGTGAGAGATTCCCCACAAGAAATCGGAGGCGGCTTTGACTTAAATCTATCTCCGCCACGGTTTTATCATCAAGGTTATGAAATGCCTCGGCGCGCCTTGTGGACAATTCATCCAGCCTGTCAAGCACGCTTAAGACCTCTTCCCTTATAGAGGATGTTGTCAGGGAATCAATCATTGCGGGTGGCATCTGGGGAAAACCGGTGGGGAATAATTCCTTTTCGAGGTCAGGGATGGGCGGGCGTTCTTCAAGAAACTTGTAGCTGAGATATGTGGGTAATTCCTGAATTTTCATGGAGAATGTTGAATCCATGGGCTTGTGGTGTTCAAAGAGGATGTCAAACAGAACAGCCCGGACGCCCAGATGCTGAAGTGCCTGAAGCAGGAGTTGATACGCCTCACGCGAATCAATCTCAGAGCCATAAAGGATATGGTCGAGGTCTGTAAGCCCTACAATAATGATTTTATTATTGAGTCTCTGAGCCGGTCGCAGGCTCATCCGCAGGTCGCGTGTAATAAGCTCAAGTCTGTCCAGCTGGTCACGCAGAATGGGCAATGGTGGTGGGAAAAGCAAAAGGAACGCGCCCAGAAGTCCCAATAACAGATAAAGGATGGGGCGGGTGAGAATGAACCGGATAGGCTTTTTCCTTCTCTCTTCCTGACTCATCAAGAATAATACCGCTAACCGCTTAAATGCTTATTCAATTTTCATCCCAGAACAGTGGGAGTATATTTGTATGTGGGGACAAGCCTCTTTAACAGCGCACGAA
>JAPLSR010000241.1 GCA_026398545.1 Candidatus Sumerlaeota bacterium
TCCTGTCTCCAACGCTTAATATCCCGCCTGACTTAGAGAAGGATATCACCATTGTAGATTTTCCCTTGCCCTGTGCGGAGAACCTGAAACAACTCTGTCGAATTATTGCTAAGGATGTAAAAGATAATCCCAATTTAAGGGTGGATTTATCCTCCGAATCGTTGGACAGGATTATTGAGGCGGCTATGGGGCTGACATGGACGGAGGCGGAGGGTGTTCTGGCAAAGGTGCTGGTTGATACAGGGAAATTGACGGCTTCTGAGGCGCCTCTCATCTATTCGGAAAAAAGGCAGATAATCCGGAAGACCGGCATTCTTGAGTATATTGACGCCAAAGAGCAGATGTCCAATGTGGGTGGTCTGGGAACACTCAAGCGCTGGCTGGAGAAAAGACGGCTGGCATTTTCACAAGAGGCGAGGCAGTATGGACTTCCCGTTCCCAAGGGTGTCCTTTTCGTCGGTGTTCAGGGATGTGGCAAAAGCCTCTGCGCCAAGGCTGTCTCCAATCTATGGTCGCTCCCTATCCTGCGGTTAGACATGGGATGCCTCTTCTCAAGTTTTATCGGCTCATCCGAGCAGAATGTCCGGCGCGCCATTTCCGTTGCAGAATCCGTCTCTCCAGTCATACTCTGGATAGACGAGTTGGACAAGGGCTTCTCAGGGATACAATCCTCCAATTTTTCTGATAGCGGCACAACTGCCCGTGTCTTTGGAACCATAATCACTTGGTTGCAGGAAAAGGAGGCGGCGGTTTTTGTCATCGCCACAGCGAATGAGGTGGAATTGCTCCCGCCGGAGCTGCTTCGCAAGGGGCGTTTTGATGAAATTTTCTTTGTGGACCTGCCGAGTGCCGAGGAAAGGCGCGAGATACTTGCCATACATCTGAAAAAGAGAGGTCGCGACCCTGCCAGATTTGACCTTGAAAAGTTAGCGGTGGCAGCGGAGAGATTCAGCGGCTCAGAGATTGAACAGGCGATTATATCAGCCCTCTATGATGCGTTTGAAAAGAGAACGGATATAACCACAGAGGGGATTGTGCAGGCAATAAAGGACACCTATCCCCTCTCCGCCACCATGAGAGAGGCGATTGAAGGGCGGCGTCAGTGGGCAAAGGGTCGTGCCCGCATGGCGTCGTGAATGCCTGTATTTGTTTAGCCATTTATGGAGTAATTCATATGCGAACCATTGATACAATTCAATTGCTCAAACCAAGAGATAAAGACCTGTTATCTAATTTAAAGTGCGTTATTCAGGGATTTTCACCTTCTGCAAATCTTCTTCTCTATGGCAGCATTGCCAGAGGAACTCAATGCCCTGAATCTGATTACGATATATTGGTTCTGATGGATACTCCCCTGACTTTATCTGAAGATGATGCCATTCAGGATGCAGTTTATGACCTTGAATTATCCTATGGCGTTGTGATTTCCATTATTTTTTTCACGAAGGATGAATGGAGCGGACCCCTTGCCTGTGCCATGCCCTTTCATAAGCAAGTTGAGGCTGATGCGGTGTTGTTATGAAACCTGAAGATAGAACATTGATTCGCTATCGGCTTTCTCGCGCATCAGAATCTCTTGAAGAAGCAGATCTGCTATTGAGCAAAGGGCATCTTCATTCTGCGGTGAGTAGAATTTATTATGCTTGTTTTTATGCCGTATCAGCGCTATTATTAACCGAAGGGCAATCCTCATCCAGACACGCTGGGATTAGGTCCCTTTTTGATCAATTATGGATTAATCCCAGACGACTCCCGAAAGAGATGGGACGTTTATATAGGCGACTTTTCGAGAAGAGACAGGAAAGCGATTATACCGATCTCGTTAAATTCGATGCCGGGGACGTTAAGAACATGCTTCAGGAAGCTGTCAGTTTTGTGAACATAATATCAGAAAAGACGGAAGAAAAGATTACCGGAGAATTGAAAGATTAATGGCGTAATTTATTCACAAATTATTTCTATCAGGAGGAGACCATGAAACGATTTTCCATGAGCCTACTTCGCCGAAGTGGCTACGAAGTCCGAATGCTGGTTTTGTTTTTCTCGCTGTTGCTTTTGGGCGGGTGCCTGAATTTCCTCTCGCAGGAAATCTTTATCTCCCGCTCCAATGACAGGCAGGATATGTTCTTCCTCCTCGTATATCACGGGCTTTATTCGGATGGAGAGGACCAGAAATCCATAAGTCAGTTTGAGAGTGTCCTTAATGCTGGTGATGAATTCGCCATTTCTGGCAACTGGCCCTTTGATTTCAAACTCGGGGAGATAAAGAAGGAGCTTTCTGAGGGAAAGCTGAAAGGTCGCCCACAGGCGGAGCGGTTTTTGAATTATCTCTTCGCCAATCTGAAGGTGAAAAACGGCGGGCTTTACAGCGAGTCGGCAACAGGGCACCTCAGCGGCTTCCAGATAATCCGCATCCGCGGTGTTGATGAATTCTCCCGCCTTGCCAATGAGGCTATCTGCGAGAGTTTAACAATTGACAAGCCCTCCACCGCCACATTTCCCCTTACTGGCGCCCTGTGGTATGAGAAGAGTAAAAAAGGCGGTTGGGAATGGCACACATTCAAAAGGTCAACTCTCCTTGTGAACATCCCCGCCGCGTCTCCCGAAATGGAGTCTATAAGGAAAAAGTATATTGGCGAGGCTGTCACCGACATTCACGATGAACCCTCCACATATTCCCTCAAGGCTTGGAAAGACCTCTTCTCGGAAAACGTCCTCAGCCTTGTCCAGGAAAGTGACGGATTCCATTTCCTCGCGGGCATTCCGGAAGAAAAGGTAAACCGGTTCTATTTCAATCTTGATCCGCAGAAGGCGGAGAATTATTCCGGGAACCTGCTCAATTTTGCCACCCGCACGAGTTTGTGGAAGGGCGAAATGCGCTCCCGCAATATTGTGCAGGATTTCAAAAAATCGCCCGAAAAATTCTTCAACACCCTGCCTGAAAACAAACCTGTGGGACTTCCAAAATGAAATTATCAGTCATTATACCTGTGTATAATGAGAAGAGGACGATTGACCTTATCTTAGAGAAGGTGCGCGCAGTCCCGATTGATAAGGAAGTCGTCATCGTCGACGGCAATTCCATTGATGGCACAAAAGAACTTCTCAGGAGGCAGGAAGAATGTCCCGGGACGACCGTGATTTATGAGTCTGAAAAGAAGGGACGCGGGCACGCCCTGAAGGAGGGCATCAAGGTCGCCAGGGGAGATATCATCATCTTCCAGGATGCAGACCTCGAACTTGACCCCGATGATTATCCGGAACTCATCCGCCCCATTTTAGAGGGACGCGCCAACGTTGTATTTGGCTCCAGATTTCTCAAGGGCAAGCCGCCCATGGACTTTCTGCAATACTGGGGCAACCGCTTGATTAACATGACGGTCAATCTCCTCTACTGGACGCACCTGACCGATGTGGAGACATGCTATCAGGTGTTCAGGAGAGAGGCTGTTAAAGATATTGAAATCAGAAACAACAGTTTCGCCTTCACGGTGGAGCTGACCGTCAAGTTGCTCAAATCCAGTCAGAAGATTCTTGAGATACCGATAAGATATGTCCCGCGTGGACGGGCGGAGGGGAAGAAGGTTTACTGGGCGGACGGTTTTTCCTCCCTTTACACCCTTATCAAATACAGGTTTTTTGATTGAAAGGTCAGTAATTCTTCTCCCATCCCAAGCCTACTTCGCCGAAGTCACCGACGCTACATAGCTTTGGCGACGGAGCGTGGCTACGAAGGCTGAATTATTAGAGCGCGGAGCAGGCGGCGTCGGCGACCATTGCCGCCTTGCGTCTGCTTCCCCGCCAGTAATAAACATTTGTCCACCGCGATTTCCCGTAAAGCCTCAGCCCGATGGAATAGGTTCCCGTTTCAGCCTGTGGAGAGGGGGCAAGGTTTTTATCCTGCCCATTGAAAAGACTTACTCCCCTGAAAACGTGGGCTGTGCCGCACAGAATGGGATAATTCCCACCTGCGTTAGACCTGTAAATGATTTTGACATGAAGCGCTTTGCCCGCATCCGCCATTTTTAAGGGAAGGGAAATCTGAATCTCACTCAGCGCAGAGTCGCTTAATATGTCCCCTCTTCCGAACCGCCGCATCAGCGCATCATTCACAAATATTTCAAGGTCATAATCGATGGGCTTGTTATTGCTGTTGAAGATGGAGAGGAGAAGTCTGACATCGGGATATCCCTTTGACCAGCGGGGAAGGTCTATCACATGTTCTATGGTCGCCGACGCTGCCAACTCCGCCGAAGCGGCTGCGAAGGCCGGGCCATAGCTTTGGCGACGGAGCGTGGCGCTGGTGGGTAATCTGACCTGAAAGGATTGTGCTATGCCCAGAATCCTGAGGCGCTGGTACCCGCTGAGCATGGAGATGTAAAAGAAGAAAACAAGGAGCGCAAAAAAAACGACCTTGTTCTCACGGGTGACAAGTTTCGCCTTGATGACAAGGGCAAGAATTGCTCCAAGATAAAGGATGATGCAGGCTCTCATTATCGCCCCGAATGCCTTTGAGAGAAAGAATGGATGGACATCAAGGTTGAATAGAGCACTGGACTGTTTGAAATTATCCCGCAGACACATCAGGACGTACAGGAGTAAAACCAGCCCCACAACAAGCCTGACACGGGTAAAAACCTTCTGTCCGATGCCTCCCGTGAGGATATTTTTCAAAGCATCAAATAGCAAAGACAGACCGTAGGAACCGGCAATCATGACAAGTGGCATGATTGGGAATGTGTATCTGCTGATAGCAATCAGCGACACGTGAAGCAGGGTGTGATAAATGAATAAGATAATCAGGAGCCCCATGGCAGGCATCGGAAAGCAGATGGCAAAGATGACCGCAGTCATCCCCGCCATGATGAGTAACCTGTGCTGGTTTTTCACAATTATATTATTTTTGAAAATGGGGTCGGGATAATAGATGATGTAAGGTTCCCACAGGGAGGCGATTTTTCTGAGATACCACCCTGCATATCCAGCCGGGTCTTTCTTGAATTCACTCAGAAACGTCTTTAATCCAACCTTCAGGAGAAATTCATTCTTTGCAAACTCATCCATTTGCGCAATTTCAGATGTGTGTTCTCCGAAATCATGATAATTACCCTTATTGTAGTCATAGCGCGTGCCGGAATAAAAACACATCCCGCTCTCCGTGGAAAACAGGATGAATTTTTTGAAAACCACGAGGTTTCTAATGACCCAGGGTGAAAATATGAGAAGTGCGAAGAGATAAAGCAGGATGTAATTTTTCATGAGCGGGAGAGCGAATGCCCCAAATCCCTTTTTATCCCGCTGTAAAATACGACGGAGCATATATAGCACAAATACAAAAGCGGGGAAAAAGAACAGGGTCGGGCGCACCATGCAACAAAG
>JAPLSR010000289.1 GCA_026398545.1 Candidatus Sumerlaeota bacterium
TGCACACGAATCTGGTGCTTGCGTCCGGTTTCCAGTGTGATGCCAAGGAGGGTGATGCCCTCAGAACGTTTTACGACTTTATAATGTGTGATTGCCTCTCTCCCTTTCTTATAATTGACTATCATGTATTCCCTGTGCCTTTCACTTCGCCCTACAGGCGCATCCACAATTCCCTCATCCTTGTCAAATTCACCCGCGACAAGGGCGAGATAATAGCGCTTGAGAGTCCTCTTTGCCAGTTGTGCTGCAAGATTCCGATGAGCAACATCCGTCCTGGCAATCACCAGAAGCCCCGTCGTATTTTTATCTGTGCGGTGAACAATGCCGGGTCTCTGCACGCCACCGATGCTGGAAAGTCCCTGATAATGGTGCAGAAGGGCATTGACAAGTGTTCCTGAGACATTCCCAGCACCCGGGTGGACAATCATGCCGGCAGGTTTGTTGACAACAATCAGATGCGCATCCTCATAAACGATGTCCAGCGGAATGGGTTCAGGCTCAGGGATGGCGGCTTCCGCCGGTGGAATCGTCAGATGAATCACGTCCTGCGGTTCAAGGAGATAGCTTGGTTTTGATAACTTTCCACCAACAAGCACCTTCTCGCCTTTTATCAGTTTCTGGATGAATGTCCTTGAATATTCGGGCAGGATATTTGCGAGGAAACGGTCCAGCCGGACATCCGAATCCTCCTCATTGACAATGAATTCAAATGTCTTTTCCAGTTCGCTCATTTCACTTTTTTACGGGGTGTGAAGTGTTGAAATGTCCTGTCTGTAAAGGAAAGGGCTTCTCCCCTCTCATCCAGAATCCTGACACCTCTCCCTTTTTCCACCCGTCCTATTTCATGAACGGCAATGCGGCTTCCCGCCCTGTGAAAAAGGTTTGAAATACCCGCCTTATTCAGAGAACTTGTGAAGAGAAGTTCATAATCTTCACCACCGAAGAGCACCATATCTCGCGGATTGACTCCGAACTCTCTGGAGGCTTTATCAAGTGCGGATGAGACGGGAAGTTGCGGGTATGGAATATTCAACCGGACATGGCTCATCCGGGAAATATGACGCAATTCATTCAGAACGCCATCGCTGACATCAATCGCTGCGCCCGTATGCCTTGACCTGGCAAGCGCCAGACCTTCAACGACTCTCGCCTCCGGCAGTACATGACGCTTGATGAGTTGTATCCATCTTTTTATTCTCCCCTGATGAGGATATTTTCTCAGGAGCTTAAGCCCCATTCCGCTCTCACCGGGCCAACCGGTAACATAAACCCGATGCCCTGGTTTTGCGCCGGAACGTAAAAGCGGCATTGCCCCTTTCATATATCTGCCTATCAGCATGACTGAGATGAGAAGGGTTTCGGCACGGACGGTATCGCCTCCGGCAATAACACACTTATGCCTCCTGGCGGCACGTCGGAAACCTTTATAGAAATCCATAAGAAGAGCAAGAGGCGTATCAGGAAGAACCCCGATGGAGAGAAAGGCAGCCACAGGCAACGCCCCCACAGCCGCAAGGTCTGATGCATTCACTTCATACGCCTTGATGCCCAGTTCAAAAGGGGTGCAGAGGGCAAGTGAAAAATGTGTGCCTTCGACAAGCAGGTCAGTTGTGACAGCCATCCGACCGCCCGCACCGACGCATTTCAAAATGGCTGCATCATCACCAAATCCAGTCTCCACGAGAGGATGCACGTCGGTGAAGCGCCTGATAGCATTCAGGAATCCCGCCTCGCCTGCTTCAAAAAGTCTCATCACTGCTTCCCTTTATTACAAATTACACAACATGGCAAAATGGAGTTTGACATACACTTATGGATAAGCTTATCTGAGATACAATCAAACAAGAGAAATGTTGATACGCCCTGAAAATAAAGTCAATGCCCATTCAGTATGAAGTCTCCCGAAATTTTATCGGCGAATTTTCCTTGCAGAAAATTTTTTCTTTCCCACAAATATATACCTGTTAATCAACACAATAAGGAGAGGTAAGATGGCGCAGCTTTTCGGAAGGGAATGGACAAAAAAGGATTTGTCCCGTCGCATGGGGAGACTATCACAGGTTGGCGGAGTCAGGCAGTTTGTATTCACTGACGGAGCGGCAAACGGTATGCGCGCCGCTGAAGTCAAAACTGGAAGCGGGCTCAACTTCACAATCCTCCTTGACCGCGCCATGGATATCGGTGCCGCCGATTTTGCGGGATATCCGCTAAACTGGGAATCAGGGGTGGGATATGTCCATCCCGCCTATTTCCAGCATGGCGGGACACAATGGCTCCGCACCTTTGGCGGAGGACTTGTAACAACATGTGGTCTTTCCAACGTTGGCGTGCCAAATGTGGATGAGGGGATAGAATACAGCCTTCATGGGGTTATCACCGCCTCGCCGGCGGAGAATGTGCGAATCGAACAGTGCTGGAAAGGCGAGGACCTGGAAATAAGCGTTTCAGGCACTATGCGGGAGACCTCGGTCTTCGGACCCGACCTCCGCATGGACCGCCTGATATGGACAAGGCTGGGGGAAAAGAAAATTTTTATTGAAGACTGCATCATCAATGAGGGTGCAGAAAACACACCCCTCATGTTTCTTTATCACATCAACATCGGCTGGCCAATAGTTGATGAGGGCGCCTTGTTCATCCTGCCATCAAAGAAGTTGACACCGCGTGACGCCGAGTCCGAATCGGACAAGGATAATTTCGACACCTTCCAGGCGCCCCAGAAGGGATTTAAGGAAAAGGTCTATTTTCACAAGATGATTGCCGA
The DNA here is from genome assembly GCA_026398545.1 of Candidatus Sumerlaeota bacterium. Taxonomy (GTDB): domain Bacteria; phylum Sumerlaeota; class Sumerlaeia; order MWCT01; family MWCT01; genus JAPLSR01. The sequence goes on from JAPLSR010000289.1 coordinate 2,765, forward strand.
CTCGGCGGGCTATGTCCCCATAGCAGTGGTCAATCCCAAGCTCCGGAACATGTGTTTTGGAATTTACATCAAATACACCATCAGTGAGATGCCACGGTTCACACAATGGAAAATGCTTGGGGAGGGCGCGTATGTGCTGGGACTGGAGCCGGGCAATTGCACTGTTCTGGGGCGGGCGGAGGAACGAAAAAGGGGCACACTCCAGATAATACATCCGGGTGAATCGAAAACATTTCACCTTGAAATCGGCATTATCAACACCCCGGAGGAACTGAATCAGATTTCCGACCTGGTGAACAACCTCTAAAAAGATAAAAAAAATATCCCGATGTTTTTGCTTCCAGCTCATGGGGATAATTCGTCCGCCTCAGGCGGATTCGTGAAGATTCGTGGATGAATCTGCCTCAGGCGGGGTAAATATTTTTAGTCAGGAATTAATATAAAACCGCCGAAAGATACCCGACTACATAATCTGACCTGTACCCCGTCACATCCTGAGAATTGGTGAGATGCAAAAGGGAGATTTTCTGAGCGCCAAAGGCGCGGGAAAGGAGCATTGTCGCCATGATGGAGGCGGGTCCGCATGCCATGAATTCCTCACTTGCCATCTCATCCTCAAACCGCTTTTCATCAAATAAAATGAGCGTGTCGGCAAGTCGGGCGTCCAAGTGGACACATTCCTTGTATGAGGAACCGTGATAAAGGTCGGTGCTTCCCACCACCAGGGTGTCATTTCTGGCATCTTTGGGAAGGACCTTCAGCAGGAGGTCCACAATTTTCTGACAAGTTGAGAGGTCCTGGTCCCGGATAAGGACAGGGACGAGCAAAAATTCTTTAAGAACAATCTGGAGAAAAGGCACCTGGACTTCGAGGGAGTGTTCCATCTGTTCAGCCAGGATGCTATGGGTGATAAAGGAGGATGCCTCGTGCAATTTCTTTACAACCTCCATATCAACAGGGACAACGCCGAGCGGTGTTTTGAATCCCTTTCCAGGGAAAACGGCGGCGCCGCGAAAATCCGCCCTGTGACTTAAAGCAAAAATAATAACCCTCTTATACGTCTTTCCCGGAAGGAGTTTATAACCATACGCCGCAGTCCCGCCGGAATACTGGTAACCGGCGTGGGGTGAAATCAGCCCAATGACATGCTCCGGGGATACGGGTGGTTTTGCCGCATCCAGATATCTCTGAATATCCTGCCGGAGTATATCAGGTTCTCCCGGGTAAAACGACCCTGCCACAACAGGCTCGCGTATATCATCACCTCTCATTTCCGCGTCCCCCTTTCACTTCATTTATTACTTTAAGATTAATTAGAAAAAGCGGGCAATGTCAAAGGAAAAAGACTTGCGCAAAGGCGGGTTTCACCATAAACAGGTCTCCCTAAAATTGCTACTCCACCCACCAGCGCTGCTTTTCCCGCAGTATTTCTTCTTCCAGCCAAACCTTCTGGTTGCTCTGATGACGTTCGCGCATTGCATTAAGGTCAATAGTAACCATCAACACACCGGTATTTGCGATCTTGATCTGAACTACATCCTTGAAGGACGAATCCCCGCCCGGTTTAGATGGAATTTTAATTATGTCCCGCCCCATTGCATCCCAGAAGCCATATTCGCCCGAACGCGTGCTTGTAAGGATGTTGATACAGTTATCCAGCGAACGGGCATGCATCAAGGCGCGGTCATAACCCAGATTCGGGAATAGAAGGATATCAGCACCCTTCAATGCAACCAACTCCGCAACATCCGTGAACCAGCTGTCATAGCAAGTCATGAATCCAACTTTTCCAAAATCCGTCCGGAACACCGGCGCACTCCCGCCGGGCGTCACGCCCAACTGATTCAACTCAGGTCCATAAAGGTGAATCTTGTCATAGCATCCTATCATTTCCCCGTCCCTATTGAAGAGGAGGGCGGAGTTGTAAAGCCGATTTGTCACCGGATCATGGCGGCCGATTGTGCCCGCAACGAACATCCGATACTGCCGGGCTTTCTCGGACATCAAACGCACGGACGCCCCGGAAAGCGTTTCCGTGGTGCCCTCTCCGCTGAAATATTCAGGCAGTAACACAAGATCAACCTTGCCCTCCCCCGCCGCGTCCAGAACCTTGCCAAATGCCTTCAGTCCATAGTCCTCAAGACCGGGTCCCTGAGTGCACGCCACCCTGACCCAGCGCGGCGGAACCGGCGACGTCTCGGTCAGGGAAATATTCTCAATCCATGCCTTGCCTTTTGCACAAAGACGATAAATGATTTGAACCTCAACTTGGATTTCCCCTTTTCCCGGAAAGCAAATCCGGGTTTCCCCCTCAATCCAGTCATTTCCCAGACGATGGAATTCGGTAATCCCCTGAGATGTCGTGTCCTTGAAAGTTCCCGTTGGGGATCAGGTTCAGCATTGATTCCTGCCCCGCAAAAGCGGTCATGTATAAAAAGCCCGCGCAAAGTGCAATACCAATAATAAAAATTTCCCCGTTCATAAATACAAATCCAGCCGGCAGTTTTTAAGTGCGTTAGGGGTCAATGCGTTAGGGGTCAATCTCAACCATTTGCTCATTTTCATGCCGGTTTTCGGAACCCTTCTCAGAATTTCCATTATATGTCGTCTTGATGGGAGGCGGACTACCCTGCAAGTATGATTAAGATTTATGCTACTTTGTGACTTGCATCTTTATTCGAGTCAAATCCTCATCTTTGATAATTCGCTCCTGACAATAACTCACGCTATTCTTTCCTTAGAATCATCGCCAGAATACGCCCTCGCCCAACATTGCCCCGCTTGCCGGCAGCATAAGGCTAATCGGAGGGTTTGCAACAGTTGTGTTGGGTGCAAGAGCGCCAGTCTCCGTGCTACTGGGAACCACGAGTCGGACAGGAGGCTTGGCAACGGTGGTATTCATCGCAAGCCCGCCGGTCTCCGTGCTACTGGGAACCACGAGTCGGACAGGAGGCTTGGCGACGGTGGTATTCATCGCAAGCCCGCCGGTCTCCATGCTGCTGGGAAGGACGAGCAGGACAGGGGGCGCCGCCGCATAAATCACCTTGGGGCGGGAGTTCCAGAAAATAGGACTACTGCCCGCTTCCACTTCCGCGCCGTCGGGCCATTGGTCTCCATCTGTATCCGGGTTAAAGGGATTTGTGCCCAATCTGATTTCGTTGCCGTCGGTAAGACCGTCCCAATCCCGGTCTTCATCTCCATCCAGAATTCCATCGTTATCGGTGTCGGGATTGTCCGGCAAGGTGCCCATAATAAACTCGCCTCTATTGGAAAGATGGTCGTTATCAAAATCCTCATCGCCGTCTAAGATGCCATCGCCATCCGTGTCAGCCTTTGTGGGGTCGAGTCCCAATTTGGTCTCTTCCGCATCCGGGACGCCATCGCCATCCAGGTCCCAGGGAGGGCGCCCCTCAATTATCCAGAGTGATTGGGCTGGGATGCGACTCCCGATTATGACACACCCTAAGACCACAAGGAATAACAAGGCATATTTGCAGTTCATAATTTATCCTCGTTTTAAGGATTAGCGGGTCCATGCGTAGATATGAATCAAGATATTCTTCGGCATTTGTGTATTCACGTCAACATAGGACGGATTACCACCTGCCATATCAATCTCAGATTCGTATGTAATAGTATCGCCGGATTCAGGAATGAGAACAACGGCGATGGGAACTTTGCCGGCAAAATTTCTTGCCTGAACCCGAACAGTCTGCTCCGCCGGACTGTCAAAGGGAAGCAGAATCTGGACAGTGTTTTGCGTCCCCTCGGGTATGTTGGTCCCTGCCGCCTTTATAATATCCAGT
>JAPLSR010000163.1 GCA_026398545.1 Candidatus Sumerlaeota bacterium
TAGCAATCAAATCCAACCTGCCGCATGGGATTAATCTAAGGATGATGAAGATGATTCTTCAGGTTTTTCTAAAGATTTCTTTTCTGCGGTGGATTTTTCCTTATCCTTCTTTTCCATCTCCTTCTTCATGGTGAAGAGGTCGGTATCGGGTGTGACATGGAGTCCTTCGCCCTTGAGGGTGTCAAAGTATTTCCGGTAAATCTCCGACACCTCCTTTGATTTGACCAGCACGGACGCCTCATTCCCATCCACAAGGGCGTTATGAGTCCAGTTGGTTGAACCGACTATGGTCATGTCATCCACAAGGACCATCTTTGCGTGGGTTTGTGTGGTGAGGCTGTCATAATAGACGGGGACGCCGCCCGCGAGGAGACGCATGGTAAAATCCTCATTGGAATTGTCCACATTCCATTCGCCGGTGCTTCTCCTCTTGCGGAGTTCCGCATCGAGGATTACCTGCACATCCACCCCGCGTTTTTCTGATGCAATGAGGTCTTTCATAAGCACATTCATCGGGCTGATTGGTTCGCCCGGTATGCGCGCTTTTTTTGCACTATGGGCGGGAAGCACGGTGTAATACTGTGCCGAGCGCTGGACGACACGGATGGACTGTCTCGCATTCAGGAAGGCATTATGGACACCTGGAAAATATTCGCGGTTGGGCAGGGGAAGCACATCCATTGCCTGGTAAGTCTTGAAAGCAAGGTCTTTGGCTGTCACATAATTCATTGAATCTGCCTGGGGCAGTGGCTCATGTCCTGCCTGCCTCATCATCTGGTTCATGTAATCCATAAAAGCATCTGCCACCGCTTTTGACCAGATAATTATCGCCACCTCATTATTCTGCCACAGGGAATAATGCGACCAGTTGTTTGAGGAAACCACTGTCGCATAGTCGTCAACAATAACCACTTTCTGATGACTTGTTATTTCATTACTGTCATAATAAACCTTCACACCGCCCGCCTCGAGTCTCTGCACGTAATCTTTGTTCTGCTTATCTAACGCCTCATTCCAGTTGGAGGTCTCCAGAAGGACAAATACCTGCACACCCCGCTTTTGGGCGCTGACCAGCTCATCAACAAACCGATTGGAATCGCTGCCTGGATAATCTGTGTAATACCATGCCTGGTATGCCATGACCCGGATGCTGGATTTTGCGTTATTTATAATCTTGTGAATCGCCGCCACATACTCATGGTTGTTAATCGGCGTCACGCCATCGGATGGAAGGGGATAAATAGTTACAGAAATGAGAGTCAGGGCAATAAGAACACTGACAACAAACCATCTTCGCATGTTAGTATAAATCATATAGCACATCCATGGGAAACAGATTCTGAAGGAGTAATAAAATATTCGTTACTCTTGTATATAGCATGTGGTCAAGTAAGAAAAAAACCTTCAGACACAGCCTTCTCATATGGAGCCATTATGCTTGACAGCGTCCAATTTCGACAATAAAAGCAACTTTTGCGCAAGCAAAGGTGTGAGTGCGCATTTCTTGCACGCTCGGGAGGCAAAAGTCCTCATATTTTTTATCCATAGATTCCGCAGAGAAGCGCAAATTAAGATAATTATATGATTTTATTCAGTTTAATTCTGTAAAAATCTGCGTAATCTGTGGATAAGTATAAATGCTTGATATGATTTAACAATTGTGTATAATCTGGCACACCCATTGCATATATTTTCCTTAGTCCTATAAAGGATTATTTGAATATTTTCACGGAGGTATTAAAAATGAAGAATGTGAGGAGTATCGTGTTAGTCAGCATCTTATCCGCTGTGGTCGTGTTATTCTTGACCCAGGGCATCTTTGCCCAGGAACAGACCCCCAACCAGCCCCCCAACAGACCCGGCGGAAGATGGGACCCCGCTCAGGCGTTTGATCGCATGGATACCAACAAAGACAGCAAAATTTCCAAGGATGAGTTCAGAGGCCCTGCCGATCAGTTTACTGGAGCGGATACGAACAAGGATGGCTTTCTCAGCAAGGATGAATTCGAAAAGATGCCTCGTCCCCAAAGACCTGATAACCAGGCAGGTCCCGGCGGCAACCAGGACCGCTTCCTGGATCGCATCAAGGAAAACCTCGGCTCCACTGATGAAGAGTGGAATGCCATCAAGCCTCTCATCAGCAAGGTCAATGATGTGCGCATGAGGGGCCGCATGGGCTTCGGTGGTGGGGGTGGGCGCCGCGGTGGTGATACCACTGCCAATGCGAACCCGACAGCCGATGCCCTGTCGAAGGCATTGGATTCTAAAGCCTCAGCAGATGAGATTAAACTGAAACTTACGGCTTACAGAGACCAGCAAAAGAAGAACGAGGAAGAACTGAAGAAAGCCCGCGAGGAACTGCGCAAGGTCCTGACCATCAATCAGGAAGCACGTTTGGTTCTTATGGGCGTCCTCGACTAATCTTTCTTTCCCTTTAAATGCGGGGAGCCTTCTCTACCGGAGGCTCCCCTATGCTCATCTGCCCGGGGGTTCATCGGATGACAGACCTGTTTGAAAACATGATTAAGGCTGACCAAGTGTCGCGCAAGGATGTGGAGTTGTTCCTGCAGGACTGGAACGGCTCACAGGAACAGCCCACGGAAGAAGACGTCCTGAAGTGGCTTGCGCGGGAATATGGCATTCGTTACTCGGAATTAATGGATATCGAACCAGAGCGGGACCTGCTCTCGCTCTTTCCGGCGCGCGTCCTCCTGAAGCACATGCTTCTGCCCATCAAGCGGGAGCGTGACGCCATCGAAGTTGCCACCTGCCGACTCTTTGCCACGGAAGGGCTGGATACCCTGAAACTCATGTCGGGAATGAAACTGGTTCCCGTCCTTTCCACCACGGACGCCATCCAGAGGGAGATGAAAAAGCACCTCGGCGTCGGCGCGGACACCCTTGATACCTTAGAGGATGAAAATACCATCCAGGTCATTTCCCAGGATGCGGATGACAATATTGACCTGAGCGAGGCGGCTGAGGACGCCTCTATCATTCGTTTCGTGAACCAGGTACTGACGGACGCCATTGAACTGCGCGCCACGGATATCCACATGGAGCCATACGAGGATGAATTGCGCATCCGCTATCGGATAGACGGTGTTCTTCAGGACGTTTCTGTCCCGCCGCAGATAAAACGCTTCCAGCCAGCCATCGTCTCCCGTGTCAAGATTCTCAGCCACTTAGACATCGCGGAAAAAAGGCTTCCGCAGGATGGAAGCATCAAGGTCCGCATTGCGGAAAGAGAAATTGATATCCGCGTTTCCATTATTCCCATGCTTTACGGCGAGGGTGTTGTCATGCGTCTTCTGCCGCAGGAGTCAACCCTCCGCGGACTGAAGGAACTCGATATGGCTGAGCGGGAGGAAAGTTTGTTCCGGCGGATGCTCGCCATGCCTCATGGCATCATCCTGGTAACAGGTCCCACCGGCAGCGGAAAAACCACAACCCTGTACTCCGCCCTCAACGAAATCAACGATTCCATCCGCAAGATCATAACCATCGAGGACCCAATAGAATACCACATGTGGGGCGTGAATCAGATACAGATTCATGAAAAGGCTGGGCTGACCTTCGCGCGGGGTTTGCGGTCTATCCTCAGACATGACCCTGACGTCATTCTCGTGGGTGAAATCCGCGACCCGGAGACCGCCCAGATTGCCATCCAGGCTTCCTTGACAGGGCATCTTGTCTTCTCTACCCTTCACACGAACGACGCCCCCGGAGCCCTGACCAGGCTCGTGGACATGGGCGTGGAGCCTTACCTTGTAACCTCGGCGCTGGAAGGCGTCCTGGCGCAGAGGCTTGTGCGAACTCTTTGCAAGAATTGCCGCGTGGATGATGGCTCGGCGACCGTCCGCTCATTTAAAAAGGAGATTGGTCTGGGGTCGGAAGTGCCCATATACAAAGCCGCCGGGTGCGGTGCCTGCCGGAATACCGGATACTTCGGACGGCACGGCATCTTCGAACTGCTGGTCATGAATGATGAAATCTGCCGGATGGTTCTTGAATCAAGGTCAACCGGTGAGATCAGGGAGGCCGCCCACCGCGAGGGTCTGCGTTCTCTCGGCGAGGACGGCTGGCGGCTTGTTGCCGGTGGCGTCACAACCATTGACGAGGTCCTCCGGGTGACCAAGGACGTCCACAGAAGCGAAAACGGATTTGAGAAACCGGTTGGGCAGGTGAAGGCATCATGATGGAATTTCAATATCGCGCGCTGAATACCGAAGGCGCCGTCTCCGAAGGTGTCCTATCCGCTGGAAGCCGGAAAGAAGCCATACGGAAACTGGAAATTATGGGACTGGACCCTGTTCATGTTGCGGAGAGGACCATCGTTGAAAAAACAGAAAGCCATGCCCTCCCCGTGCTCCTCCGGCGCAAAAAATTATCCTCGTCGGACTTAGAATCCTTCACACGCCAGCTTTCAAGCCTTCTTGCCGCGGGTGTTCCCTTGAGTCGGGCGCTGAATATCATCCAGCGGGAAACCTCCTCTCCTGCGGCACGGGAAAAATGGAAGGAAATACACGACCTCGTCATTGACGGCTCTTCCTTAGCGGAGGCATTGCGCAGGTCGTCGGGAAGTTTCCCCGGAGTTTACGTGGCAATGGTTCAGGCAGGGGAGACCGGCGGTTTTCTGGACCTTGTGCTGGGGCAGATTGCTGATTTTCAGTCACGCGAGAGAGACCTCAAGTCCCGGACGGTTTCCGCACTTATTTACCCGATTGTCCTCGTGGTTCTTGCCACCAGCGTTCTCACGTTTCTTCTGACATTTTTTATTCCCCGCTTCAAACTGATATTCGAGGGTTTCGGAGCAAAGCTGCCACTACCGACGCGCATTATTGTGGGCGTGAGCGGGATTCTCACACACTATGGCCCATTCGTCGCCATCATTGTGGCTGTCAGTATTCTTCTTGTCAAAAAATGGTTTCAATCGGAGCATGGACGCCGCCTATGGCATATGTGCGGCTCAGTGCTCGAGATGATTGCCGTGTCGGAGGAGAGCGGGCGTCTCGATAAAGAACTGCTTCGGATCGCCCAGGAGACCGAGCAGGAGTTGGATCGTCGCCTTCGCACCGCCGTAGCCCTGCTGGAGCCGCTTATGCTCTTCATCATGGCAGGTTTCATCGGAACAATCTTCATCAGCATGGTCATCCCCATCTTCACCCTCCAGGAATACATCAAATAACCCCCCTTTCTTTAAACACATCATTCTTAATCAGCAGATTACGCAGATTGTAATAATAATTCCATTAATCTGTGTCCATCTGCGAAATCTGTGGATAAATGTATTTTTGTTGTGGATTGTATTTTTGCGTTCATTCATCCCGCCCGATTTTGTTGTGAAAATCCCCCCCTCATGCTTTACCTTGACACATATGTATCGAAGAATTTATATTAAAAAGAAAAGGAGAAAAGTCATGCGAAAAGAAAATATTTTGATTACTTTTATAGTAATATGGATTATGGCTTTCCTTTGCGGTGATATCTTTGCCCAGACAGCTCCCGAGGTCGAGCTCCAGAAGATCCGGGTCTCTCCTTTAACAGATTCTGTCAAAGTGGGGGAATTGGTCAATTTTCAAATCATAGTGTCCAACATTGGAAAAGCGAAGTTCACTTCTCTTCAGGTGACGGATACTTACAATAAATCATTAATGGAATATATTTCGGCAGAGCCTGAACCGGATAATATTGCAACCGATCAGGGGCTTATTGGCTGGAATAACCTGGTGCAGCAGTTCGGGCCATTGAATCCAGGACAGGCGCTGACATTATCCATCACATTCAAAGCCCTTGCCATTAGTGCGGCTGCTCCGGCAATCAATACCGCAACCATCAGCGGATATGACGAAAATTCCGTTCCCCTCTCCCATGCCCCGGTTTCGGTGTCCGTTAATATTCTCCAGAGTTGCGCCCCGGATACTTATGAACCGAATGACATTGTAAAAGACGCCGCTTCAATTATTGTGGGCACAAGGATACGTGCTTATATCTGTCCTGCAGATGACATTGATTATTATGGCTGTGTTCTGCCGGATCCGGGTAATTATATATGTAAACTCAGCAATCTTCCGGATGATTTTAATCTTTATGTGTATGATACTGCGGGGAAACTCATCGGTCAATCCACCAATACCGGCACCGTTCCGGAAATGGTTCCCATTCAAGTTGCGAAATCATTAAAAATTATTATCCTCATTTCCGGTGCAAAGAAATTTTCGTATGACAAGCCCTATACACTTGAGGTCAGTCGTTCTGAAATCCGGGGGCGTGACCAGAAAATTGTCCCTCCGGGAAGTCTTTTTCCAATCTTCGGCAGCGGTCTTCCTACGGGCTCTCCTCGCATTCCGGCGAAAGCCATGTTTTATCTGGACAAACCCGCTCCGGAGAATCTTCTGGGAACAGGGGATATCCTGCCTGATGGACGCCTTGCCTCCACGGTTCCCATCCCATCCGATGCTTCCGGCGCGCACAGCATTATAACTGATGTCATGGCGGGAAATGACTTACTCGGAGAATTCCGGACGGATGCGATATTTCAAATTCCTGATGTGAATTTTGACCTATGGATTGATGACGCTTGGATGTATAGGGAGGGGGAAAAACCAGTGGTCAATAAGATTGTGAAGGATAATTACGGCATCTATGGTTATACGAAGGTGGATGTGGTTTGCAGAATATCCCCCGGGTTATTCGAAGAAGACTCTGCCCTGGTGCAGGTTGAAATCGAAGCAGATATGCTGAATTTTCCAGATCAGGCATTTGTGCGGAACGGCTTTGGTGGTGAACTGACACCGGTAACTTTCTACAATGATGCCGGTGGCAAATATCATGTTCAGGTTGACGGTATTCAGGAAGGTGATAAACAGGTTGTTTTCCGGTTCCATATCCCCCCTGGGCTTACCGTTCCCAATTATATCAGTGTCTGGGGTTCTGCTTATAAAACAGATTGGACACTTCTCAGTGAAATAACCAGAGCCCGGTTGATCCATCTGGTCAAAGGTGCTTCGGTCGTGGTTCTCGCAGTCCGCAATACTTTGTTCCGGGATTTCGATGAGACGGACATGGCACATTTCCTCGGCGAGGTGTATCAGCACAGCCAATCAGCCGGGAAATATGCCCCGAGGGATCAGAGAGCTATCATTTATTATATTGATCAATACCAGCAAGATACCGATGTGGTGAACTGGGATAATAGCGCAGTTAATTACGCAAGTGAAACAACAGCCAATCACGCTTCCCGTTTTATCAAGTATGTCTTTTTGGAACACTATAATTGTTTTAAGGATACGCCGGTTTCATTTGTTCTGATTCTCGGAAATGATGAACAATTTCCCATGTACCGCCTGCAGGACCCGAGCGGTGAGGAATCCGGCTGGTCTGAGAATTTTCCCGGTGGGGATAAGAATAATCCAGCGATACGTTGTTGCCTTCAGAACTATTATTTGACTGATGATTATTATGCCTATATTTCGGGTGGTCCGGTGGCGGGAGATTGGAAAAACGGAGACCTTGACCTGCGGTGCGGAAGAATCATCGGCGATTCGGTTAAAGACATGGAACAGTTATATCTATTAGGACTCATGGAAGAAGGTCACACTTACAGGGCGGTGATGGCAAGCGTGGCTGGCTGGGAGTTGGGATTTGAACCGGATAACCCCAATATTCCATCGTACCCGGATTTTATCAATGTCCCGGCTCGTCTTGAAAATCATGGCATCCAGGCATTCAATGATACAGAGACACCCCGGACAATCGACGTCATGAGTTACCCTGCGGGTTGGGTAACAGGATTTCAGAATGCGGCTAATGCTGGCATGGACATCTTCTTTATCGGAGGTCATGATTCCTATACAAAAGCCACTATTCCCGAGGACAGCTTTGACCCATCGG
>JAPLSR010000016.1 GCA_026398545.1 Candidatus Sumerlaeota bacterium
TACCTCATCACATTGGGATGGGTCACCGTAACCGGACCTCCCCGCTCTATCTGTTTCTTGAAGAGAGGGATAACGCTCCCGCGGCTGCCCAGGACGTTGCCAAAGCGCACCGCCAGAAATGTCGTCTTTGACCGTTCTGCAAGACTGAAGATAATCATCTCTGCAAGCCGTTTGGTTGCCCCCATGACATTGGTAGGATTTACCGCCTTGTCCGTTGAAATCAGGACAAATATTTTCGCTCCACATTCATCCGCAAGACGGGCAACATTCAGGGTGCCGATAATATTGTTCCTCACTGCCTCCTGGGGATACATCTCCATCAGGGGCACATGCTTGTGTGCCGCCGCATGAAAACAGATGGTGGGATGGTATTCCTCAAACACCTCCCTCAGACGAATCTCATCCGTGATATCCGCAATAATGGGGATTATCCGGTTACCTTTGAAACGGTAATCAAATTCTGCGGCAATCTCATAAATGCTGTTTTCGCCCCGTCCGAGAAAAAGAATGCACTCTGGTTCATAGGTTGCAAGCTGACGGCAGAGCTCGGAGCCGATGGAACCACCGGCGCCTGTGACAAGCACCCTTTCTCCACGGATGTAATTCTTCTCCTCAGGCAATATGAGGCGAACCGGCTCACGTCCAAGAAGGTCTTCTATTTCTACCCTGCGAATCTGGCTGACTTCTATCTTGCCCTCTATCAGGTCATGCACATTGGGGGCTATGCGGAATGTTACAAGCGTGGTCTTGCAGTCGCTGATAACCTGCCTGAGCTTCAGGGGAGAGATATCCTCCATGGCAAGAATCGCATCATCAATGCGATAGCGCTCAATCGCATCCGGCAGGTCTTTCAGACTTCCCACAACGGGAAGGCGGTGGATATATTTCCCCTGTGTGATGGGGTCATCATCCACAAAACAGACCGGTTTGTATCCTCTCATCGGGTCTTTCATCAATTGGCGCGCCACGGCATCACCGAGGTCGCCTGCACCCACGATTAAAACGCGACGGGCATCCTTGGGAAGACGAAACCCGAACGTGAGGATAATCCTCCTGCTGAAGCGTTCACCGCCTATCAGGAGGATGACAAGGAGCCATTCAATGACAATTACGCCCCAGGGGACGCGGAGGACATTTTGTCCGCCGGGATGCAGGGGAAGCGGTCCCAGCCGGTGAAAATTCTCAAGAAAAATATTTAGAATGATAAAGATGAGCGTCCCGATGGACGAGGATGCAACAATGGCAACGAGCTCATTGATGCTGGCATAGCGGAGCATCCCTTTATACAGCTTGAAAAGGAAAAACAGGAAAATCCGCACAATCAGAACAAAGGGAAGGATGGCGACATATTGAAGGCGGTATTCTAACTCAATATTAAAGTCGCGCCTGATGAGATAGGCAAGCCCCAGCGCCACAGAAACAAACAAGGCATCCAGTAAAAGCAGGATAATCCTGTGAACTTTTCGCTTTAACATAGACTACTATTCCATTGATTCATTGACTCATTGATTCATTTATTGATTATATTTTTCCTTATTGTTTTTTGAGATGCGGCAAAGATGGCTAACAACTGATTTGCCTCATCTGTTATATTTCTCATTTTTGTTTGTGGCACAATTTCAGCTCCAACAAGAAGTTCCAGCCAGAATATCGTTTCATCCATTTCTTCAACCACAATACTCATCTTAGCAGAAAATTCGGATTTGGAACGTGCCCTGCAGGCAGCCCTGTAATTGGCTCCAATAGACGTCCCCGAGCGCAAAACCTGTTTTCCAATAATCCTCGCCTCGTCTGTTTTTGGTAACATCCTATACATCCGAATAACTCGCAGGGCAAAACCCTTTGTCCTTTCCTGCAAATTCAACGCCCTATTTAACGCAGTATCAACCATCTCTTTTCCCAATTATAAAATGAATCAATGAATCAATCTCTCAATGAATCAATTCCCATTAATTATTTTATCACCGTGCTTGCCGCGGCATTCATCGCAAATTCCGCCCGGAAGGCTAACCATGTAAACGTTGTTGCACAACTTGCATACATGCTTTTTGTCATATTGCTTGTTTTTCTGGTCCTTCATCCCGGACATCTCACGTAAAAGCATTGTTATGTTATCCTTCAGATTATACTGGAGAAGGTCATAGATATTCGGGGCAATGAGATGGGGATATGCCTCCTCGAATCGCTTTATGCGCTCCAATGCAATGTTGTGATACTTGATAATTTCTGAAAACTCATTAAGGATGAAGAGTTCGTCGTATTCCATTCTTCCACTCCAACTTTTATTCACGGCAAAACAGGCTTATCACTCGCTATTAACTAAATCTCTTTGTGAATGTCCAGAAAATGCGCTCCACGGTTGCATTGCAGATTTTGTCATAAAAGCGCACCGGTCCGACCCACGGGATGATTGCCTTTTTATGCCCCATCAGGGCAATATCGCGCAGGCAAAGGATTAACAAAATCGCCCCGATTTTTTTACCCCGCGTGACAGGGTCAACGCCCATCGGTCCAAACCATCCCATGCCGCGATTATTGCCCTCATAGCCTGAAAAACCCACAACTTCCCCATCGTGCACACAAATGTAAAGCGTTATGGGATTATTATCAAAGGCGTTGTCAGCCTCCCCAATCCATGCAGGCCAGTTGGCGGCAAGGAACTTTCTCAGTCCCTCCCAGTCAGACTTCTCCGCCCGGCGTATCTCAAACCCCTCCCCTTTTAATCGCTCAATATCGGCGCGACAGTCTTCCATATCAGGATTGACATCGCATAGCAGATTGATATTGGGGATGCCTTGCTCATAACCGTTTTTCATGAGAAAGCAGAATGCCTCCTTGTAGCGGAAGTCCACGCCGGGCATCTGATAATTTGCCGCAACATCCATTACTGATATACCTTTCGCGCCCCGTGCGGTCAATCTATTCTCCACCTCCTTCAAAAGGGCGGAACCAATTCCCCGGCAGCGACATTTCGGATGCACTGCAAGAAGACGAATCCAGCCAAAGGTTTCCTCGCGGCGTTTGCCCATAACGCCCTGCGCAAAACCGGCAATTGCGCCATCCACTTCAGCCGCAATTCCAAGTTCCGGCATATAATCCTTCGCCCCGATTGTCTTCTGTCTGACAAGGTCTTCATACCAGACATCGAACTCCATTCCAAGCCGGCAAACCTCAGTAAGAGCGGGAATGTCCTTCTCATTCAATAACCGCAGCGACAACATTTCCTTTTCTCCATTATCTCCTCTTTGAGAACAAGCAAACAATAAATCTCTTTTGTCCCTATACATTTGATAAATCAAGGCAAAAGTGTCAATATCTTATTGATTCCGAACATGGCTGGCATTATATTTTTTTTAAGTAGGACGGGCTGACATCCCGTCCCACTGAAAATTAAATGATGCGGTAAAAATTATGAATCTTGCCAAAGAAGTTATTGCGATTCTTCACACAAATCCGCGCACTCTGTTTGAGTTCTCGGACATCCAGAAATTGTTGAAGATTGACAAGAACGAGCGGAAGGCGCTGAAGGCGGTTCTGAGCGCTCTTGAGGAGGAAGGCAAAATCCATCGCTTCAAGAAACGTCGCTGGGGACTGCTTCAATCATCCGACCTTGTGACAGGAACGCTCAGCATTGCACGCAAGGGTTACGGATTTGTTCGCCCTGAAGCGCTTATCCCCGACGCTCCCCCGCCGCCTGATGTTTATATTACCCGGAAAAATCTGGGCGGTGCTCTTCATGGAGACCGCGTTCTTGTGCGTCTGCGCGACCGCGATTCAGACCGTCCCGAAGGTCGCATCGCGAAAATCCTCGAACATGCACGCATGGAATTTGTCGGGCGATTCCAGTTTGAGAAAAAAGGCGGCATCGTCATTCCCAAGGATGAACGAATCAATCGACTCATACAGGTCCCCAAACTTGCAATCCGTAACCGCCTGAAAAACGGATTGTGGGTCATGGTGCGCATCCTCGATTTCGGCGACGAGCGCCGACCCATGCTCGGTGAAATAACCGAGATTGTTGGCGAAGATGACGAGAAGGGGATTGATATACTTCTCATCATACGCGACCACGGCGTGAAGCCGGAATTCCCCGATGAGGTGGAGCGAGAGGCAGCCGCCCTGCCGCAGGGTATAAGTGATGATGAACTTGCACAGCGCAAGGATTTCCGCCACATCACCACGTTCACCATCGACCCTGAAACGGCGAAGGATTTTGACGATGCGCTCTCAATTGAACATCTCCCGAATGGATTTTTCCGCCTCGGCGTTCATATCGCCGATGTGGCGCATTATGTGCAGACTGATAGCACAATTGGTATAGAGGCGTGCGCGCGCGGCACGAGCATCTATCCCGTTGACCGCGTCATTCCCATGCTTCCGGAGCGCCTCTCCAACAATCTCTGCAGCCTGCGCCCCAATGAAGACCGCCTCGCCATGAGTGTCCTCATGAATATAGACAGCCACGGTAAAATTCACCACTGCGAGTTTTATAACTCCGTCATCCGCTCGCGCCATCGCCTGAATTATACGGAAGTCCAGACCGTCTTAGACCACAGCGACCCGTGGATTTGCGCCCGTTACGCCGATATCCGTGACGACCTCTTTGCCCTCAAGAAATTGAGCGAGATTCTCATAAAGATGCGCGAGGAGAAGGGGGCGCTTGACCTCGATATCGGGGAGACAGATGTCATATTTGATTCAGCGGGAACTGTGATTGATTTACGGCGGCATCCTCGCCTCGCCAGCCACAGGCTCGTTGAGCAGTGCATGATTCTCGCCAATGAGGCTGTGGCTCAAAAGATTTTCCGTCTGCACATTCCATCGCTTTATCGCATCCACGAGCCTCCCTCACAGGATAAACTCCACAAACTGATTCCGGTGCTCGCCAATTTCGGCATCACACTGCCGCCCAAACGCGCCATAACGCCACGCCTGATACAGCAGGCGCTGGAGCGCATTGAGCAATTGGGAGACGCCGGCGCAATCCTGCGATGCGTCATCCTTCGCGCCATGATGCGCGCACAATATTTCCCGGAGAACAAGGGGCATTACGGGCTCGGCAGCGCCTGCTACACCCACTTCACCAGCCCCATCCGCCGATATCCAGACCTCATCGTCCATCGCATCCTGAAGGAGGTTCTGTCGGGACAATACAAAGATGAGGAAAATCTGGAGTCATGGAAGGAGCGCCTGCCGGAGATTACGCTCCACTCCACAGACATGGAGGAGCGGGCGGAGAAGATTGAACATGAGGCGGCGAACATTCTGGGGTTGGAATTCATGCGCCGCTTCATCGGCTTTGAATTTGAGGGCTTCATTTCAAGCGTGATGAATTTCGGGCTATTCGTGGAACTGGAGCGTTATCCAATTGACGGGCTAATCCCGATAGCCTCCATCGGCAACGACCATTACGAATTTAACGAAGCTACCATAACCCTGACGGGCAAAAGTTCCGGCCGCACCTTTCGCCTCGGCGACCGCATCATCGTCTCCATCGACCACATTGACGTCATGAAACAGGAAATGGATTTATCGCTGGTGAGAAAACTTTAACCACTGAACACACAAATACTATTTGCCCACGGAGCACACTGACCACACAGAGTTATATTATTTTTTCGCGTGTTCCGTGGGATTCGTGGGAAATTTTTTACGAATCTGTGTATTTCGTCAATGTCATCTTGATTTTCTAACCGGCGGCGTTTAAAGAGAAACCATCTATGTGAATGAATGGAGGTCTGAGATGGCTGAGATTCGTGCAATTCGGGCGGATGAGATGGAACAGGTCGCCGCACTGTTTAATAATGCTTACAGGATTGGAATGACAACGGCGCGGGGCTGGACGGAGAATCTTCCACCTGAGGAAACCATCGCCGTGGTGGAAAAGGAGCGTGTGGCGAGCTTTGTCCGCATGAACCGTTACCGCGTCTGGGTTGGCGGGGGCGAGATGGGGATGGGCGGCATCGGCGCGGTCTCCACATGGGCAGACCTTCAAGGCAAAGGCTATGCTGGAAAATTGATTCGTGAGAGCGTTCGCATCATGAGGGAGCGGGGCGACGCTGTCTCTGCGCTATATCCCTTCTCGCACCGCTATTACGGCAAATTCGGCTGGGCTTCCATGGGCGAACGCATCATTTACACGGACACACGCCAGGATAATTTGATGCCCTATGAGGAGCGCGCCCTTGTGCGGCGGTGCCTCGGCGAGGAGGATATTGAGCGTCTGGACACCGCCTATCGCACCTATGCCCTGCGCTTCAACGGTATGGTGGTGCGGACGCGTGAAAATTGGTTGCGAAGGCTGAAACATCTCATGGATGAGAAGGGACAGGCATATCTGATTGAAAATGACGGAAAACCAATCGGTTATTTCTTCTGCGAGAACGTTGCGGCACAGCCCTGGGGTTATGAGTGTATCACGCGGGATTTTGCCTGCGCGACGCTTGAGGCTTACCGCGCCATGTTTGGATTCCTCGCCATGTTGCCTACCAATGTCACAAAGATTACCATCACCGCGCCCGCCTTTCCTCCTCTTATTGAGCACTTCAAGGAGCCATCCTTCACAATGAAATGGGGGGTGCCTCTCCAGTATCGCGTGGTGGATGTGGAGCGAGCGGTTGCGGCGCGGGGCTTTCTCCCTGAGGCGCATGGACGCTTTATCATTGCGGTTCAAGACACATGTGGCGATTGGAACACGGGCATGTGGGAGATTGAGGTGCAGGATGGGCATGGTAAGGCGAGGCGCAATCCGGCGGCAAGAGCGGAACTCGAAATGACCATCCGGCAATTTTCACAACTATTCATGGGACATCTGGATATGGTGGGGCTGGCGCGTCAGGGACTTTTTTCATCAGTATCGATTCAGACACTTCAACTGGTTAACACCCTCTTCCATGACCGCCCTGTGCATCTCATCGATGCCTTTTAAATTCCCTTATGTGGGTCAATAGTGTATATTTAATAATCTTTTGTTGCCTTTTCATAACTGGATAAAATGAGGGAAGCTGTGCGTTCAGGGGTGAAGAGGGCGGCGCGGGCAATACCCCTCTCTCGCAACTCACATAAACGCCGTTTATCTTTTAAAAGGGATATTATCCGGCTGGCAATCTCATCGGGCGAATCGGGCGGGATGAATATCCCCGCATCGCCCACAACCTCAGGCAGTGAAGAGGTTTCAGCCGCAATGACAGGCACTCCTGATGCCATCGCCTCAAGGACAGGCAGTCCGAATCCGTCATAACAGGATGGAAAGACAAAAATATCTGCAAGGGCATAAAAAATGCTGAGCCTTTCATCATCAAGTTCCGGGAAATAATGAATATCCTTTGCACATGGCGAACGGCTTATTTTGTCAAGAATCTTCCCCGCCCTGTATCCCGCTCTGCCTGCCAGAATCAGATGGTGAGAGAGGGATGTCTCCCTGCGAATGATTTCAAATGCCTCAATAAGGGTTATCTGATTCTTTCGCGGCTCCAGCGTTCCCACATTCAGTATGAATTTATCAGGGAGACTCAGGGCGGTGCGGTGCGCCTCTTTTTCTCCCTCATCTATCGTCTTAAAAACGGAAGGGACATAATAAGGCACCACATCAATTTTACCCGCATTGACCCCCAATATTGCCTGCAGGTCATGTCCTGTGTTTTCCGATGGGACAATAATTCTATCAGCATGGCGCGCGGAAAGACGCGTCGCCCATTTTATATATTTCCCAAATCTCCATGGATAAGCTTCGGGAAATTTGAATGCAATGAGGTCCTGGATGGTGACTATCTTCCTGAAGGGTGTTTTCACCCAGGGGATAAGAAAGGCGGTGCCATGAAGGAGGTCGGCGCCTCGTGAGCTGAGAAGCCGGGGCAGACTGAAATTCAGCCATAACTCGCCACTGGGATGACGTTCATGGTCGGCAGTGACCTCCAGAATCTCAATACCCGACTGGCGAATGTCCTCCGGGACACATCCCCTCAAGAACAGACCTGTCAGATGATGACCACATCCGCTTTTTGCAAGCGCAGACGCCATCTGGAGGGCGGAAATCCCGACGCCCGTCATGCCAGACCGGATGCATCGCAAATCAAGAATAATTTTCAACCCGGCAAACATGCTCCCTTCTAAATATCATATCATACTTGACATTACAAAAGAGTCCTGGAAAATCAATGTATGTTTTCGCATACACAAATTATTCACCTCAATCCGGATTACCTGTTCAGGGAAAGGGAACGATGTTGAAAATACAATTAATCCTATTATTGGTCATTATCACCCTGTTCTCAATCACATCCTCCT
>JAPLSR010000067.1 GCA_026398545.1 Candidatus Sumerlaeota bacterium
GTTCCGGGGATGCCGTGGCAGAATTCCAGACCCATCAGCCCCAGCTCGATGGAGCGACCCACAAGAATGGAAAGGGGTGTGGCGGCTCCGACCTCCAGGTCGTGCTCACCTTTGCGGCGGATGTAACGGAAGTCCTCACCGAGATGGATGACCACGCCGGGATACCCATCATCAGTAAAGATAGTATTCGTTCCTCCGCCGAGGATGAGATAGGACGCCTTTTCCTCATCAAGGATTTTTATAAGAGAGGAAAGACCATCCATGTCCTCAGGCTCCACCAGTAGATTAGCAGGTCCTCCAACCTGCATTGAGGTGAAGCGCGACATCGGTTGGGCGTTGCGGCAGGCAACATTCTCCAATTCCATCAGCATAGAGACTGCAGGAACCATAGTTTTATACTGGCTGTTTCAGTGTGAGTCTCTGAAGCAGCCTTTCCCCCACTTTAGAGATATTTCCAGCCCCCATGGTGAAAACAATATCACCGGGCACAATAATGGATAACAGTTTGTCACAGATATCATCCATATCGGGAACATAAAGGACGTTGGGATGAGACCTTTTCACAAGTCCATCATAGATGAGTTTTCCGCTGACACCGCTTATCGGTTTTTCGCCGGCGGAATAAACCTCCGTGATGACGACAATATCCGCAGTGTCAAAGGATTGCGCAAACTGGGCATGAAAATCCTGCGTCCGTGTGTAGCGATGCGGCTGGAAGACGACGATGATGCGTCCCTTTTTGCTCTCACGGAGCGCAATGGCGCTGGCAAGGGTTGCCGACACCTCAGTAGGATGATGGGCATAATCATCAATAACCGTGACGCCCTCATAGATACCCTTGACCTGAAAGCGGCGCTTGACGCCGTGGAATCCCTCAAGGGCGTCTTTTATTATATTGAGAGGGACGCCAAGTGTGTGTCCGAGGGCAACGGCGGCAAGGGCATTCTGGATATTGTGGTGGCCGGGTATTGAGAGATACATCTCGCCCATCGCCTCTTTTTGTTTATAGAGGATGAAGTTGGAACCACCTGGAGAAAGAGTGATGTCTCCGGCGTAAAAATCGGCGTTGATAAACCTGGTGCTGTAAAATACTGCATTACAGGAGAGGTTGATATTCAGTATTGAGCGGAGTCCAATGTCATCGGCGCAGAGGATGGCATATCCATCAGCGGGCAGACCGAGGAGAAATTTCTGAAACGCCTTTCTCACATTCTCCGGCATCCTGTAATAATCCAGATGGTCTGGCTCCACATTGGTGATGATGGTATAGCGAGGATGGTATAATAAAAAGGTGCCATCGCTTTCATCCGCCTCTGCCACAATATATTTCCCGCCGCCCAGTTTGGCATTGCCTCCGAGTTCAGGCAGGTCGCCACCGATGAGGATGGTGGGGTCAAGCCCGGCTTTTTCGAGCATAAGTGAGACCATGCTGGTGGTGGTGGTTTTTCCGTGGGTGCCGGCGATGGTGATGCCGTCACCTTCGGCGAGGATATCCGCAAGCATACGGGAACGATGCCAGATGGGAATTTTCAACGACCTTGCATGAACAAGTTCGGGATTATCCTCGCGAATGGCGGAGGAGATGACTACAAGACCGGCATCTTTGACATTATCCGGGGAATGACCGAAACGGATTTTTGCGCCGATTTGTTCAAGGCGGGCAGTCAGGGAGTTCGGCTGGACATCGGAGCCGCTTACAGGGATGCCCTTTTTCAGGAGCACCCACGCAATGGCGCTCATTCCGACGCCGCCAATACCAATAAAATGAATCCGCTTGATAGGGAGCATGAACGGGTACCTCAACAACTGGAGCATTCGCTAAAAACCACAAACAACAAGAACGGGAACAGGAACACAACTTCTGTAATAAAGAACTAAAAATAATTAATCATCAATGTGTCTGGTTTTCAACAGAAATTTTAAAGTTTTTTCAGTATATCCTCCGCAATGATTTTTGCCGCATCCTGATGGCGGAAAATGCGAGATGCCTTTTCCATAAGGATGCGTTTTGATTCCGATTCAAGTAAGTCACGAATCGCCCCTGCAAGCCCCTCCGCTGTCAGTTCTCCCTCCTCCATGCACATCGCCGCACCCGCCTGAACAGCCTCTCTCGCATTGTATTTCTGATGCCCCCCCGCCGAATCAGGCAGCGGGACAAAAAGTGTGGGAACACCATTTGCGAGAAGTTCCGCAACGGAGCCCGCGCCGGAGCGCGAAATCGCTACTGTGGCGGCGGCGTAAGCGGCGCCCATATCCTTGATAAAGGGATGAAGAGAGATATGGATTTTCCGCATGGGACGTCTAACGAGCTCCTGGTTGAGCCACATGATATTGCCCTCACCTGCACTCCAGAGGCACTGAAAAACCGGGCAGGAAACCTCCCCCTCGTCAAGACGGTAAAGGGCATCCAGCACAAGCCCATAAAGTCCCTTTGCCCCCTGACTGCCGCCAAGAACAAAGAGCACAGGCAGATGCGGCTCAAGTCCAAACCGGCGTCGCGCCTCCTCTGCGGACATCCCATCTTGCCTCATGACACCGTTGCGCAGGGGCATACCGGTATATCGGTACTTGATTGCGCCATTTCTTTCCGCAAACCGACGCACCGCCTCATGAAAGGAACAATAAACAGTTCCGGCTCCATGGGCAAACATGAGATTTGCACGCCCGGGAACGGTGTTCTGCTCCTGCAGGTCATACGGAATGCCCAGAAGTCTCGCCGCCATCAGGACCGGCGTCGTAACGTATCCCCCCTGACCCAGGATGCGATCGGGTCTCCATCGGCGCAAAAATATCAGGGCACTGATAAAACCCTTCATAAGCTTGAGCGCTCCTATCGTCCGCGAGAAAATCCCGCTCCGCAAGGGCTGAACATCCAGCACCACCGGCTCCTCCCCTTCCCGCCTGTAAAGATTCACCTCCACCGGTCGGGAGCCGCATATGAAACGCACCTCCGCATCGGGGCACATCTCAAGCAGGGAGCGCTTGACTGCGATGGCGGGAAATATATGTCCGCCGGTGCCACCCGCAGCAAAAAGTATTCGCCTTTGTCCCACTGAACCCTTCATCTCCTCACACACCCCCTGCCAGTCCACAAAATCCAGTTATTAAAACCCGTCTCCCCGGACACCTTCACCGGACTACCTGACTCCAAAGGCATATTTCAGTCTCGTGTTGACACCCATCGCCTCTTCTGTCGTCTTCGAGATATTCAACAATATGCCAATTGCCGCCATATTAACAAGAAGCGAAGAGCCGCCGTAACTGATGAATGGCAATGCCAACCCCTTGGGCGGCAGCATTCCCAGCACAACCCAGATATTCACTGCCGCGGAGAGACATATCATCGTTACAATCCCGGATGCGAGCAGTCCGGTGTAATAATCCGTCGCCCTCAAAGCCACAGTCACACCCAGCATGAGAAGCAGGACAAACATGAGCACCACAAACATGCTGCCGACCAGTCCGACCTCCTCTCCTACTATGGCAAATATGTAATCTGTGTGCGCCTCGGAGAGGAACTGATATTTCTGCAGACCGGCGCCCAGACCCCTCCCCAGAATCCCCCCCGACCCCACTGCTATCTGCGCCTGGATTATCTGGTAACCGCCTCCCATCGGGTCAGACCACGGGTTTAGAAATGCAAGAATCCTCTTCAGACGGTAAGGCTCTGCAATAATGGCAACCACGGCGCATGGGACGCTTGCGATGAAAAGCGAGGAGAGATGAAGAATTCTCAATCCGGCAATAAACCAGATGATGAAAACAATTGCACCAATGACCACAGTGGCGCCAAAATCGGGCTCCCTGACAACAAGGATGAGTGTAATGGAGAGTATTGCCAGGACAGGCAGGAATCCCTTCAAGAAACTCTTCACCTTATCTTTGTGCTCGGACAAAAACCGCGCCATGAATATAACAAGCGCCAGCTTGGCAAACTCTGACGGCTGGAGTGTGAATGAACCGATGCGGAGCCATCTCTTAGCGCCATTCACCTCATTCCCAAGAAAGAGAACCATGACCAGCAGGATGACTGCTACTGCCATAATCAGATGTGAAAAACGTCCTAGCTTAACATAATCAACATGGTAAAAAAGGAACAGTGCGCCCAGGGCAAGGGCGACCCAGACAATCTGTTTATTCAGAAATGCCGGGTCGTGAAACAGTGTTATCTGGTAGAGGAGCTCCGGCGCCTTCTTTTTCAAAAGGCATCTCTTCTGATATGCCGCCGTTGCCGCACTGGAACTGTAAACCATAACCGTGCCAAAACTCACGAGCGCCAGTGTCACAATAAATATCCAGAGGGTTGTATTCCGTCGAATCATGACAAAACCTCCACGCTCCGTCGCCAAAGCTATGGAGCATCGGCGACTTCTACATCTCCCATCTCAGAAATCAAGGAGCGCACCTCATTCTTGAAGACGCGCCCCCGCTCCTCATAATCACGAAAGGCGTCAAAGGAACTGCAGCCCGGAGAAAGGAGGATAACATCCCCGGATGCGGCGACGGCATGGGCTTTATGAACTGCCTCCCGCATGTCTAAGGCATTTTCCGTGGGCACAAGCGGCTCCCATGCGCGTCGAATCAGCGGCGCCGCCTCCCCCATCACAATAAGATGCTTTACGCTCCCAGGAATGAGATGGCTCAGCGTGGTGTAATCACTCTTTTTATCCCTGCCGCCCGCAATAAGGATGATGGGACGGTTGAAACTCAGGAGCGCCTTCTCCATGGAGTCAAGGTTGGTTGCCTTACTGTCATTATAAAACTCAATACCTCTCAGGCGGCCGGAAAATTCAATGCGATGTTCCACACCCGGAAATGCCTTCACGGCTTGCGTAACGGCATCAGGTGCAACGCCAAAGGCAACTCCCACAAGTGAGGCGGCAAGGACATTTTGCACATTGTGTAATCCGGGGATGGGAATCTCGGAACAGGCAAGAAATCGCGTGCGGTTATCCATTTCCAGCCAGACGGCATCATCTTTCAGGTAAGCGCCCGGACTGACCTCCCCCTGAAGTGAAAAAAAGAGGACATGTGCGCGCGTCCTGTCCTTGAGAGGCAGGCACCAGGGGTCATCCGCATTGATTATCATGAAATCATCAGCCGTCTGGTTCTCCGTGATGCGATATTTCACATCGCGATACGCCTCCATGGAGCCATGGCGGTCAAGATGGTCTGGCGTCAGATTCATGAGCACAGCCGCCCTGGGGTGAAATGCCTGAATGGTTTCCAGCTGGAAGCTGGAGACCTCAACGACAAGGAACTCCCTTTGCGCGGGGGATGGGTGATTTCCGACCGCCCCGCACAGCGCGCTGCCGACATTCCCCACGGCGCGTGAGTCATATCCCGCAGCCTTGAGGATGGCGGCGGCAAGATGGGTGGTCGTCGATTTGCCATTTGTCCCTGTGATGGCAACAATAGGACATTTCGCATACTCGTATCCGAGTTCCAGTTCCCCCGTAACTTTAATACCAAGGCGTTGTGCGGCGCTGACAAGTGGATGCGTCACGGGCACACCGGGGCTCAGGACAAGGACATCCTTACCCCGGAGAAATTCCTCCGCAATGTTCCCAAAATGCCACAGGACGCCAAGGGTATTGAGTTCCGGAATCAACTGTTCAAAGGCGGAGGCGGGTTTTTCGTCAATCAATGTCACGTCAAATCCGTGTGCACGAAGGAGTCGCGCCGCCGCCAATCCACTCCTCGCCGCGCCGAATATGAGATAATTACCCTTCATATTTTTTGCCCGCCGCGCCACGATGTGGCATCCCTCAGAGTCAGCGTCTTATCATCTCAGCTTGAGCGTTGTCAGACCCGCCAGCGCCAGAATAGCCGCAACAATCCAGAAGCGGGTGATAATCTTGGGTTCCGCAAGTCCCACCTTCTGCAGATGATGATGATAAGGCGACATGAGAAAGACCCTCTTTTTATTTCGGAACTTGAAACTTGCAACCTGGATGATGACTGAAAGCGCCTCGAGGACGAAGATTCCGCCAATGATGACAAGCAGAATTTCCTGTTTGAGGAACAGGGCTATAGTTCCCAGAAGTCCGCCCAGGGAAAGTGAGCCCGTATCGCCCATGAAGATTTC
>JAPLSR010000426.1 GCA_026398545.1 Candidatus Sumerlaeota bacterium
GGTTATCACATGGGAGCCCGTTGTGAGGTCGTCTTTGGTGAAGCTGGCGCTGGTGGAAAGAAAGCCTGAGATATCAGAGTTCCATTCATAGGCAATGATGGCATCGCCGTCGGGGTCTGTGCCGGAACCCTTGAAGGAAATCGTTTCGCCGCAGATTGCCGGTGCGGGGGTGATGTCAATTCTTGCGCGGGGGCGAGCCTTGACGGTTACGGTGCTGGCAGCGATTTTGTTACTGTTTCCATAAGGGTCATAGACGGTCAGGTAGGGTGTATATCTTCCATTCTGCGCATAGGCGTGAATGGTTTTGCCGTCGAATTTTCCATCGGGCGCAAAGGTCGACGTTTCGTAATAAGGGGCGGTGCCGTCGCCAAAATAGAACTCATATTTCGCAATCCCGACGACGGGATTGGAATTGGGATTGTAAGAACCCGAGCCGTTGAACTCAATTGCCTCCTCACTTTCCAGCACATAGGAACGCGTGGTGTAGTAATCCATGACAGCGACAGGCGGCAGGAGATAGGTTCCAGTGAACGTGACAGTCTGTAGATCGCCGACCGTCTGTTTTGTCCTATTCTGGTATGGCGTGCAATAGCCCAGGATTGAGCCGAACGTAATAGTGTGTTCCCCGACCCATGCGTCGCTCTCCGTGGAGGAGGTTCCCGACCCTGTAAATGTCTGCCCGAAGGCAGTGCCGGAACCAGTGACCGTGAAAGATGCGGAGGGGTTGTTTGTGGAAACCTGTATCGTGCCAGTCTTGTGTGCGTAACATCCGTTAAAGGATATATAACCGTATGAAAATAGGTGGTCAGATTCGTTGGGTGGCGTAAAAT
This sequence comes from Candidatus Sumerlaeota bacterium, assembly GCA_026398545.1. GTDB lineage: Bacteria > Sumerlaeota > Sumerlaeia > MWCT01 > MWCT01 > JAPLSR01. The sequence continues at coordinate 831 of JAPLSR010000426.1, forward strand.
ATCCGTCCACGCTATTGAAAACAATGGAATAGTACCCAGGGGCGGCGAGGGTGTCCCAGTAAGAGCCAGAACCCGTGAAGACAAGCGGTCCGGATTTGTAAATACTGAAAGATGCGGCTGGTATGGTGCTGACGACTTCGATGTCGCCTTGCGGAGGAACATAGACTGTGATTTTTTCCGATTGGGAAGCCCATGCGGACATCGCATTATAATTGTCCTGTGCCTGAACCTGGAAACTATATGTCCCGGCTGTGGAATATTTGTGAGTTACTGTAATGGTGCTGTGTCCCGTTAGTGTTGAAGTCCATGCCGTGACGGGCGTGCCATCGCCCCAGTTGAAACGGTATTGCACAGGGTCATTCTCATTATCTGTGCTGTAAGTCGAAAAGGAAAGGGTGTTCACAGTGTAGCCGCCTGAGGGACCTGTGATGAAAGGCGTGGACGGTGCGGTGTTGGCGGCAATCCAGAACACCTCTGAATCGGAGAACCCTGAATACATGCCATCGCTGTCGATTGCCTCTGCGGTGATATAATACGTCCCCGCGAATCCCATGCCGCTGGCGACTGTGGGGGTGAAGGAGACACTTCCATCATTCCAGCCCTGCGCCTCGGAATCCCAGTCGGGGATGAAAAACCATGTGACGCCTTCGGGTTGGATTCGGAAGGTATATTTGACCGCATCGCCATCCGGGTCGGTTGTGGAAGTGGTAAAGGTGTATGTATGGTTACGAATAAGGGTTTTGCTCGTTGGCAAACCCGATGGCTTTGAGGGTTTGTTTGGAGGCAGACCCATGACATAAAAACTCTTGTCCATCTCATTATTGGTTTCATCGGATTCAACAATATTGTTTTCAGGGTCGGCAATGGCTTTGAAAGTTAGATATCCCTTGGTTGCTGGTGTATAGTAGTAATTCCTGACTATGGTGGTGGCGGGTTCAAAATTATAATTATCACCGGTGATATAATTGACAGCATTTGGCTTCCCCGGTGCATCGATAATAAATCTCACCTTGTCATTGTCCGCAATGCCTTTCCCGACATTGTTTATGAAGACCTGGAATTGGATTTGCTGATTGCGCTTCGGATAATTGTCTGAGAGGTCAATATCCCCTATTGTAAGGTCGGCAGAGCCTGAATAATCATTAGTAATCTCTAACGTAACCTTGGGGATATAGCCACCCATGATGGCGAAGCCGCTGCCGGTTACAACACCTGTGGCAGTTCCCCTGATTCCAACGCCCAGGACGTGATTACCATAATCCGCAGTGAATGAAAATGACTTCGTCATGTCTTCAGCATCGCCGGATTCCACTAAGTCATTGAGGGTACTGGCAATTCCGTAAACCGTGTTGATATCGTCAAACAACTCGATCACCTGGGCGGCAGTGGTTCCCTCTTTTACGATGCCCGACCCTAAAGCCAGAAGGGCGATGTCCACTATCTTCCCAAGGACAATATCCCAGCTGAAAGGGGGTGAGATATCATGACGGTGGAAGGAGCCATTATCAAGATTCCATTGCCACTCAGTCCCTGAAAAAGATGCGAAACCAAAATTAACCGTCCCGCCCACATAGATAATGCGAACCTTAGCTTTGATGGATGACCGGGTGGGGACATAAAATGCGACATACTGCGTGGCTGAGGCAGTGCCTCCGCCAATCCAGCCCGCGGCATAAATGCCAATGGAGCCGGAATTGGAATTACAGCCCGCGCGTCCGCCGGAAACATAGGGCACCAGGGCAGCCGCCCACTTCACAGCGTCCCAGTATGGCGGGGTGTACTCGTGGGTGTAGGTGTCTGCAGAAACCGTCAAGGGATGACTGAAGACAAAAATCATGCAGGGGAATAACAAACACCAAAAAATCTTATTTCTTGTATGCACTTCCTATTACCTCCTCAGCGGGCAAAGATTTTCCTGAGTAATTTTCATGCGGAAGGTGACAGGGATTAAGGAAGGAAATATCATAAGAGCATGAAAAATCCATCATTCATGATATTACTCAGGCAATTTATAATGTAGTATATAAATGGTTGTTGTGTCAATGGTTAATTGATGTATCTTAGACAGGATATTTGGAGAATTAGTCAGGAGGCACCTGAAGATAAGAAATATCAGGAACCACAAAGACTGAAATCCACCTGAGGCGGGTTTAATTAACTTAATGCCTATATACATTGATAACTAAAATACTTTCAGTATAACTCCCAATCTGCAATCCCTGTTATGATTCCTGTATATCTGAAAATAAAAAGTCCACCCCAGAGATTCGCGATATAAGCTAGATTTCCTGAAACCGCCACGATCTCAGCACCATCAGCATACCCTGACGTGATATAAAAACCGCACAGAGAAGGAGCGTCAGGATTGCTCACATTGATTATATAAAGACCACCCCCAACCGTGACATAAGCCAGATTTCCTGAAACCGCAACCCCCTTAGCTCCCATGAAAGGACCGGAACTACGCAGGGAAGGTGCGGCAGGATTGCTCACATCGATTATCTGAAGACGAACACCATCCGTGACATAAGCAAAATTTCCCGAAACCGCCACATATTCAGCATACCATAGCGTATAGGAACCACGCAGGGCGGGTGAGGCAGGGGTGCTCACGTCTATAATCTGAAGACCACTATAATAATCCGCGACATAAGCCAGATTTCCTGAAATCGCTACGCCATTAGCACGCCCATGCGTATCATAGGAACCACGCAGGAAGGGTGCGTCAGGGTTGCTCACGTCGATAATCTGAAGACCACTAAAATAATCCGCGATATAAGCCAGATTTCCCGATACCGCCACGCCTTCGGCAGAGCCTGGCGTATCATAGGAACCACGCAGGAAGGGTGCGGCAGGGGTGCTCACGTCTATAATCTGAAGACCACTATCCCTATCCGCTACATAAGCAAGATTTCCCGAAATCGCCACGCCATAAGCCATCCCTGGCGTGTCATATGAACCGCGCAGGAAGGGTGCGTCAGGGTTGCTCACGTCTATAATCCGAAGACCACTACCCCCACCTGCAACATAAGCCAGATTTCCCGAAACCGCTACGCCATAAGCTTGCACAGGCATATTATATGAACCACACAGGAAGGGTGCGGCAGGGTTATTCACGTCTATAATCTGAAGACTACCCCAATCCGCGACATAAGCCAGATTTCCTGAAACCGCAACGCCCCAAGCAGACCCTGGCGTATCATAGGAACAATGCAAGAAAGGTGCGTCAGGGTTGCTCACATCGATAATATAAAGGCCACCAGTCCAATCCGCGACATAAGCCAAATTTCCCGAAACCGCAACGCCATTAGTAGAGCTTGGCGTATCATATGAACCGCGCAGGAATGGTACGGCAGGATTGCTCACGTCTATAATCTGAAGACCACTACTCCCATCTGCCACATAAGCCAGATTTCCTGAAACCACTACATCATCAGCATACCCTGGCGTATCATATGAACCGCGCAGGAATGGTGCGGCAGGGTTGCTAACATCGATAATCTGAAGACCACCAGTCCAATCTGCTACATAAGCCAGATTTCCTGAAACCGCAACACTACTGGCAGTCCCTGTTGTGTCAAAATTGCCGCGCAGGACCGGTGCGGCAGGGTTGCTCACGTCTATAATCTGAAGACCACTACCCCCACCTGCAACATAAGCCAGATTTCCTGAAACCGCCACGCCCTCAGCAATCCCTGGCGTATCATAGGAACCACGCAGGAGGGGTGTGGCTGGGTTGCTAACGTCAATAATCTGAAGACCACCCCCATCCGCGACATATGCAAGTCCGCCAGACACCTCAATACCTTGAACAATATCTGTGAGAAGGAGCCGGCTAATTTCAACCGGCTTTGCCGGAGTGGAAACATCCAGTATGGTCAGATTAGGTCCTTCACCTATGTAAGCATATTTCCCCTCGACTGCCACTGCATTACATGTCCCACCAATCTGCCCCACCAACTCAATATTCCATCCCTGAGCCGGAATCTTATTTGCCCCGCATAAAATGTGAGATATAACAAGTAAGACCAGGACAATCGACCGGGCATTTAAATAATTCGAGATGCTGAAACAAAAAATCCTTTTTTCGGTTTTTATAATATCACCCCTTCAGGGGAAATTGCCCCTTCCTGAAGTCTCAGTGATTCATTGTATTTTTTAACTTTTATAAATAACCATTCTTGTTTCTACTGTCAATATCAAAGTAGTTAATAATGTGTAACCATCTTAATCTGCATTTGTTTTTTGTCCGCTTAAGGCGGGTTTGTCATTTTTCCTTTACAGTGGTATCTCTTTCCATTTATGTAATCCAATGTTTTATGCCTGACCTGTCCGCCTGAAGTGGAAAGGGTATCATTTATGGTAAAAAGGTCACATCAGCGCGTTGCACAGCCCGCCTCAGGCGGAGTGGTTGCGGAGCGACCTGTGCCGCCTCATGAAATCTTCACCCCGAAGCGCCTGATTATCATGTTCGGCACGCTCCTTGTCCTTATCATTGTCCTCATGTATCCCACCTATCGCGGGCGATGGCATATGAACAGAGCAAAAGAGTCGGCGGCAAAGGGTGACTATATTACGGCTTACAAGTATTATAAATGGCTTGGGGAGAACACTCCGGCGCCCAGCAGTGCCACGTTTCACTTAGAGTTGGGCAATGTCTGTCTTGCCCTGGGGTATTATGCGGAGGCGGTGAGTCATTTTAGTGTGGTGGTGGAGAAGACGAGCGCCCAGAAGGGCTCCCTCGCTCTCCTCGGATTTGCCTATCTGAAGACTGGCAATATTGAAGAAGCCAAAAAGCAATTCAAACTGGAGATGGAGAGAAATCCCCTTGACCCCCTCGCCAATTTTTACCTTGGAGAGCTGGCATTCAAGGAGAAGAGATACAGTGAGGCGACGGCTTATTTTTCCCGTGTTGCCTTTCTCCCCGAATATAAGGAGGCACTGAAGCCTTACTGGGCGACCATTGAGAAGGAAGTATTGAGCAAATAGACCCGGCCACGGCGTGCGGGAAAAGGGATTTGCCATCCCGTCTCCCAATCTCCTCGTCCCACTTTCTCCCGTTCTTTTCTTTCAGGGGAGTGACAGCGGGCAAAGACCGTCTTTCCGCGCGGGAACTGGTATCATGAAGCTGTTTGTCTTCTCTCTTTTTATCATAACCTACCTACTGGTTTTCATTTTTCCCCGGCGACGCAGTTTTATATCTTCCATCTCTGCCATTCTTCTTGTCGTGACCGGAGCCCTGACAGGCGCTTTTCCCCCCGTCAAAGCCTTCATGTCCATCAACTGGAATGTGATGGGGATATTTCTTGGGACGCTCATCATGGCAGACCTTTTCATTGAGAGCCGTGCGCCGGCGGTTCTTGCGGAGCGTCTGGTGAATCTTGCGGGACATGCGGGACTTGCCATCTTTTTCATCTGTCTTCTGAGCGGGTTCATCTCCGCCTTTGTGGAAAATGTTGCCACTGTTCTCATAGTGGCGCCTATAGCCTTTGCCCTGTGCCACAAGGTTCATGTGAATCCCGTGGTGCCGATAATCGGGATTGCGATCAGTTCCAATCTTCAGGGCACGGCGACATTGATAGGCGACCCGCCGAGCATGTTGCTCGCCGCCTATACACGGATGACCTTTAATGATTTCTTCATTTACAGGGGGCGACCGGGTATCTTTTTTGCCGTGCAGATTGGCGCAGTTTTTGCCTTCGTCATCCTCTGGCTTTTCTTCCGCAGGGAGGGCACATCTGTGAGGTTAGAGCATATCTCGCAGGTGAGGAGCTGGACGCCGGTGATACTCATTGTGGCAATGGTGGTTCTCCTTGCCCTTTCTTCCTTTGCCGACCCGGGATTCAGTTATTTATCCGGTCTCATCTGCATGATTCTGGGCATTATGGGCTTTGTGTGGTATGTGGTGGAAAGAAAGGGACCGGTCAGGAAGTTTCTTTCAAGGATTGATTATGACACCATAGTTTTTCTCATCGGGATATTCATCATTATTGGCGCGATGACGGAGCTGGGGCTGATTGGGATGATTGCCCGGAAGGTGAGCAGGCTGACGGGGCAAAGCAGATTCCTTGCCTTTTGCGCAATTGTTGGGGGTTCGGTTCTCATTTCCGCTGTGGTGGATAATGTGCCTTATTTGATGGCAATGCTGCCAGTTGTGGCGAGGATTGCAGGGGAGCATTCAGTTTTAGGAGACACGGCGAATTACCGCCCCCTTTTATTTTTCGGTCTTTTAATTGGCGCCTGCTTGGGTGGGAATATCACACCTGTGGGAGCCTCCGCCAATATTGTCGGTTGCGGCTTGCTCAAGAAACACGGATATCATGTCTCATTCTGGGAATATTTTCGTGTGGGTCTTCCATTCACTATAGCCGCGGTGGTGCCTGCGGCAATCTTTTTATGGCTTGTCTGGGCGCGCTGAGAGTCGCCTCACTCTAACCCATAGCTCAATCAATGCCATCGAACGCGCCTGAGCGCGCGGCAGCGATATAATTCATGCAGTAGTCATCGTAACCGAGGAGCGCCTCGGCTGCCTTGAGATGAGCCATAAGCGGCGCATCCAGCGGGTCAAGGATGGCGGCGTCAAGACCCGATGCCATGGCGAGGATGAGAAGGGCGCGATTCAGGATTCTTCTTTTCGGCAGACCGAAGGAGACGTTGGAGAGTCCGCATATCCTGTGGATTTCCGGGAATGTGTCCCAGATGCGCCTGATAAGGTTCAAGGCGAGTCTGCCATAGGATGAGTTTGCGCCGATGGGGCGCACAAGTGGGTCAAGAAAGATGCGCTCCGGCGCAACGCCTTCAGCCATGAGTCGCTCTGCAAGACGGCATGCAACGTTATAAACCGTGTCCTCATCATTGGACATGCCGGCATCGTCCATAGCGAGGGCAATGACGCCGGTGTTGTATTGCTTCACGATGGGCAGGACGCTCTGGAAGCGCTCGCTTTCCGCAGAGATGGAATTGACGATGAGTGAGCCGCCGGCGATGGCACAGCCACGGTCAAGCGCCTCAGGTTTCGGACTGTCAATACAAAGGGGGAGGGCGGTTGCCTCGCGCACCGTCCGTATCATCCACTCTAATTGCTCAATCTCGCGCTCGGCGAATGCGCCGGCGTTCACATCAAGATAAGCGGCGCCGGCGGCTTGCTGCTTGGTCGCTAAGTCCTTTATTAACGCCGCATCGCACTCCCCGACAGCCCGACGGATACCCTCCCGTGTAGAGTTTAATAATTCGCCGATGATTATCATTTTTTATATGAATCGGAGAAGGGGCGACAGGGTGAATCGGAGAATTAATATAAACCGCTTCTCCGTTTCTCCCATTCTCCGTTTCTCCGATTCTCCCCGTCTCCGATTCTCCCGTTCTTCTTTATAGTCCAAGAATCTGCTTGGCGACCTCAACGGCGGTGGCGGCGTCCTTTGCATACCCGTTGGCGTTTATTTTTCTGGCATATTCCTCATCCACCGGCGCGCCGCCAATGATGATTGGGTTTTGAAGCCCCGCATTGCGGAATGATTTGATATTCCCCTCCATTCCCACCATGGTGTTGGTCAGGAGTGCGGACATCCCCACAATGGCGTCAGGGTTTTCCTTCATGGCGGAAATGAACCTTTCCGCAGGGACATCAATCGCCAGGTCGATGATGTGGAACCCCGCCCCCTCCATCATCATGGCGACGAGGTTCTTGCCTATATCATGGAGGTCGCCCTTGACGGTGCCGATGATGAATGTTCCGACCGGTTTGACGCCCGTTTCGGCAAGGGGCTTTTTGAGGATTGCCATACCCGCCTTCATGGCGCGGGCGGCGATTAAGACCTCAGGGACATATATCTCATTCGCCTTGAAGCTCTTTCCGATGACGTCCATGCCCTTGATAAGCCCCTCGTTTAAGATTTCCTTCGGGGAGAAACCAGACTCCAGCGCCTGCTTGACATATTCCACAACGCCGGGCTGACCCTTCTTGATAGGCGAGTTCAGGTCGGAATTCCCACAAATAACACTCTCCTTAATTGCCGCAAGCAGTTCCCTCGTCATCACTTCTACTCCTTTTCATTTTGGCTCTAAATGTCGCGCGAAGGGCTCAAAAAAATAATAAATTGGACTGTTAACATCGCCCATCTGACCGTGCAAGACTTTATTTCATGTTATTTTTGGTTTTGGGTGCATGTCTGAATTCTATCACGTTGCTTTGATATGAGCACCATGAGACCAGAGATAATTCCAACGTTTATTGAAAATACAAACTCTTAAATCAGATTATTGCCCACTTCAGGCAAGATAATAAAGCAAAAATTGACACGGATTTCGCTGATTTGCGATTATAATTGTTTTTTATTAATTCCATCTGCGTGAATCTGCGAAATCTATGTATTATAGAGATCAAGCATTTCCCGAAATTATGAGATGCCCATATTTGATTTTATAGCACACAAATGTAATTGACATGGATATATTAATAAGTCATAGAATTACTTTGAAAGTGTGTTGAGATAAGACTCTTATACAGAAGCAAAACGCTGTATATATGGTTTTATACGGAAATATATACAATAGTTAAGCATACCAAGAAAGGAGATTACCATGGCCTTAACAGAAGAACAGGCAAAGCATATTGCAATAAAGGAAACAGATTATTGCTATGTGCTTGCTATCGCATGGGAGAGCAACCCAAACGACTCAATTTGCCTTGAAAGGATATTTACAAAAGGCGGTTGCGAGGAAATTCGTATGGCATGGTGGAAGGATGGAAAGCTGACTACGCGTCCTCCTGATATTGATGTGGATGCTTGGGTGAATTTATTTTCTAAAGCTCTCTCTCTAAAAGTATTCAATGATTCCGAACAGCTCGGAATGATAAAGGCATTACTCAAGCAAGGTATTTAACAAAGGTATTCACTTGACGAATGGCTGCTGCTAAGCGCCGGTTAGCGTTGGCTTTAGTCTTTATATTTCAATGTCTAAACAATGTTCGGCGGAGGAATAATATACTATCATGAAAGAAATACACTTTCGTTTTTTCCCCAAAATCAAAATTTTAAGAGGAGAATATTGACATGAAAAAGTTTATGACTGATAAACTTGTATTAATTTTTTGGGCATTTGCCGTAATTTTTTATTTTCCAAATTTAATTCATGCTAATGATAATTTTTCTTTTATGGATTTCTCATGGAATGATAATGCTGAAATAGTAAAAAATAAAATGGAAAAAAATAATTTTAGCATTGAGGGAGATTTCGAGACCAAAAGTCCTAACTTCCAGGAAGTTTTTGAATTCGATGAAGTAACTAGCTTATCAATCTATAGAGAGAAATTGAAAGCAATAGACGCAAAATTGCCATCTTCGTTGTTGTTCAAGGTATATGACATATCAGGACCAGCGGATAGCGCTGCATTATCTGGCAAATTTTGCATTTCAAATGCAATTAATAAATTAACATTTTACAATATTACAATAAATCCTATCAATAGAGATAATATTGAAGGTATTTTAGTTGGTAAATATGGCATGCCATCATCTAGTAATGAAAATTACAAGTTGTGGCAAAAAGGAGAAGAAAAATTGTTTTTATTACTTGATCGGGAAATTTTGTATTTAAATGAAGAACATTTAAATAGAGCTATTTCTAAAATGACTTCAGGCATAAAAGATGCAAAAAGTAAAGAATTACTGTTACTTAATAAAGTATTTGTGGCTCAATGTGATAATACTTTATGTTTGCACGAAATAAGCTGGAATGTTAAAGAAGATAGTTTTCAACAATTAATGAAAAGTAAACATTATTTCATCGGAAACCCAAAGAAAATCACTTTCAATCTTTTTCCATTTGAGGGAGATAAAATGTTAGATGATCTCGAGGAAAGAGCTCATCCAGCATTCTTAATAGATGAAAAAGTAATTTCAGAATATTCTGGGAGTAATAAAGATAAAAATATACCAATTAGTGGTGTCAAATTTTATTTTTCTTCACGAACACAGAAATTGTTATATTACATTGTGGAAATAGAAAGCGATTTTAAAGAAAATATTCGTGATGTGCTAGATACATCAATTGGTAGTAGTAAGAAATATGCCCTTGGGAAGTATTGGAACAAAGAAAATATATACATTTT
>JAPLSR010000082.1 GCA_026398545.1 Candidatus Sumerlaeota bacterium
GATTTTTTTGCCCTCTTTGAGTGTGCGCCAGAGCTGGACAAAGTCGCCGGGAAGCGCCATGTCAGGTTCGATGTTGCGTCCAAGACGGAATTCTTCGAGGGCGGCTGAAGGTCCGGGTCCGTTGGTATTCTGGACAAACCAGAGTTTCTGAAAGCGTTGCCAATCATCAGGCGAGATTAAGGAGGCATTTTCGCCCCCATGTTTTTCCAGCCATTTCTCGTATGAGACGAGGAAGACCTCCAGTGTCAGACCGCAGCAGTATGTGCGTTTCTGCGGCTCGCCCTTCATCACACGTTTGCCGCAGAGGTATAAGTCCCGGCTGCAGCCGCTATAATCACCCTCGCCCTTTTTAGGCCACCAGTATTTATGTGTGCCGTCGGTGGGATATTTTTTTATGACCTCAAGGACGATTTTGTTGAATTCCGGCAGGGCTTCCGATTTTTCCGCGGCGGACTGATACCTGAGAGGCGTGCAGGCAAATATAATCATTGCAAGACACGCGGTGAAAAAATGGGGACTAAATTTCATCTATCCACCTCCAGATATTTATTAACATTTGTGTCACAACCTGATTCAGAAAGTCCAGTCTGAATTGGCGTAAAACCAAAATCCTTAGATGGTTTCACGCAGAGAGCGCAGAGTTCACAGACAATGTAATTTTATCATTATATCATCCTTTTTTTATGCAGGAAGAGGGCGTCCGCCGAGCCAAGCCAGATGACACACGCCGCGGTTAAAAATGATGGGACGAATGTATGGAACCGGTCTGCGAGGAGCCCCGCCACCACTGGTCCCAGCGCCTGCGCTATCCCGAAAAAAAGTGTGATAAAACCCAACGCCGCCGGCACAAGGCGCGCACCGAGGCAGTCGCCGCACGCCGCCGCCATGATTGCAGGGATGCTCCAGGCGGTCAGTCCGAAGAGGAGGGAGGCAAAGAGCGCCCCGTTGGGGGTTCTCCAGAGGGCGAAGGTGACATAAACACATCCCTGGAGCAGACTGACAAGGAGGAGCGCCTGCCTGCGCCCCAGGATATCCGAAAGCCCGCCCCACAGGAGCCCGCAGGTGATACTCAGCCACCCGACAATTCCCCAGAGTTTCCCTGCCGCCTCCCTGCTGAATCCCGCCTCGGATTGGAGATATTTGGCGAAAAATGTCGTAAAGATGATGTAGGAAAAACCGAAGGTGCTGTAGATGAAGGCAAGATGTCGGACCTCGGATGAGGTGTAAATCTGACGCCAGGAGGATACCTCCACTGATGGATTCATATCGCGAGGCGGCTCTGTTTCCCTTCCCGCGCCAATTGGGGTGAGCCCCATCTCGGCGGGTTTGTCACGGAGGAATAGCTGGATAACTATGCTGCTCAGGATTCCAAAACATCCCAGCGCAACCCAGGCGAGACGCCATCCATCCTGCCCCGTCTTCTTCAGGAGCCACGGCACAAGCGGTCCTGTGATAATCAGCCCAACGCTTGACCCTCCCACGGCAATACCTGTTGCCATGCCGCGCCTCTTCTGCGCAAACCATGCGGCAAGCACCCCCATTGCCGGCACAAAGCACCCGCCGCTCCCCATGCCTGTCAATGTGCGCCACAGAAAGGCGGAGGCAAAACTCCGGGAGGTCGCCGTCAGCATCATGGTCAGTCCCACGATGAAAAGTGAGATGGCAATCACGCGGCGCGGACTGAATCTTGAGGCGAGGAATCCTGCGATGAGAGCGAGGAGGAGGTAGCCGCAGAAGTTCCCCGTTGCCAGTGCGCCCGCCCTTGTATTGGAGAGATGAAGCCCCTCCTGCATGGAGGGCAGTATCATTGTGTAACCGAAGCGCGCCAGTCCCTGTGCGTTCACCACTATGAGAATTGCCAGCGTTAGAATCACCCAGCCGTAATGAAAGTTTTTGTTTTTGTGATTCAACGCTTCCATGCTTGCCTCATTAACCCGCCTCGTGGAGGTCGGGGTCCTTGTTTAATTCATCAGCAACATCCCGTTTGAGCCGCACCGTCACCCCGATGTGGGTGTCGAGGTATTCCACCTGCACCTCCTCGCCATGAGCCTGGAGTCTGGCGAGGAGGTCAAAGCGGTGATAGGGGAGCATATAGTTGCGGATAGTCTTTGTCTCGTGCAGTAACAGGGAGATTTTTTGCAACAGGGCATCAAGTCCCGCGCCTGTGGTTGCGGAGATGCGGACGGCAGGATTGTTTTTCTCCTCCTCCTGCCGGAGGAAACCATCATCTGTTGCGCTGTCCATCTTGTTCAGGGCGGTGAGAATTGGTTTGCCGGTAATTTTCAGGAGTCCGAGGACCTCGTGCGATGTCCGGATTTCCTCATCCAGCATGGGTGATGAGGCATCCACGACAAGGAGTAGGATGTCCGCATACCGGATTTCCTCAAGAGTGGCGTGAAAGGAGGCTATGAGTGTGTGTGGGAGTTTTCTGATGAACCCGACCGTTTCTATCAGTATGACGTCGTGCCCATCCGGCAGGAGAAGCCTTTTTGCCGTGGGGTCAAGAGTGGAGAATAATTTATCCTCCACGAGGACGTTTGCTTTTGTCAGGGCGTTGAGGATGGTGGATTTTCCGGCGTTTGTGTAACCGATGAGGGAGACGGTCGGGATTTCCTTTTTCTGCCTGAGGTGCCGCTGTGTGTTGCGATGCGTTTCTACTAAGCGGAGGTCTCTTTTGAGGCGGGTGATGCGGTGGAGGATGCGTCGTCGGTCGGTTTCCAGTTTTGTCTCGCCGGGTCCGCGCGTCCCGATGCCGCCGCCGAGGCGCGAGAGCTGCGTCCCCTTACCTCGCAGACGCGGCAGGAGATATTCCAATTGC
>JAPLSR010000018.1 GCA_026398545.1 Candidatus Sumerlaeota bacterium
CGTTGCTGCGGGTGAAAAAACCCCTGAAGCCGCCGTAACGGTGTATGTATTCTGTGACAAGCATTGTGTTCGGCGAGGGATTGGTGAAGCATTGCTTCAGCCCATCCTCCGGCGAGCCGACAAGCTCAATAAGAAACTCCATGCCGTCCGACTTTATGCCCGCCATTGTCTCTTCAATATTCTCCGTCTCTAATGCCAGATGATGAACGCGCACACCGTAATTGTGGATGAACATCTCCGTTGGACCGGATTTCTCATCATCCATGTAAGGTGAGATGCCGGATGTAAAAACCATGGCAAAATCCTTATCGGACAGCCGCGCCACGGTGGTGATGAAAATGAGCGACCCGCGCTAACGTCCCGAGTTCGATCTCTTCGTCCAAATGCTGCTGAATGAACACCAGCGACCTGAGAATCCGCTCCTTATAAACTTTCAGCGTCGTTTCTTTCATCGTGCAACCTTATGGTTAGGATATATCTTTCGCCTCAGGGGCTTTGCTTGATATTTTTTGCGGATTTTGCAAATCTCACTTTTTCATAAATCGGAAGGTTGCAATTTTAAAGGGGGCAAGAGTGAAATATCCGTTTTTATCGCAAGGAATATTGGACTTGCCAATCTCATTGGACATGACGGGCTGTGCCCCACCCCATGGCTTGGGAAGCGTCAATTTCACCGAGACTTTCTGCGAGGTGGGATTCCACAAGCGAATTATCACAGAATCTCCTTCCCCGGATTTTTTCACGCAGGAGATGCCAAGATTTCCGGACGCAGATGCCGGTTTGACCTTAAGGTTGAGGAACTCCGCCGCATCCGGCAATTCGCCCTTGCGCTGTGATGCGGAGAGAATCGCCCGCAGAGGCGTTATGAAATCGGCGGCGGCGCAGGGCAGTCCATGCCTCATCCATTCTCCCGCAAACGGCTGGATGGCATATTCAAACACATGGCGACCCAGACACTGGGAACCTTCAAGGGAATAATCCTCCCCGATGGAGCGGCGCGTGCAGCGCAGGAGCGTGAGGACAAGTGTCCGCGCCTCATCGTCAAGACATGCCGCTTCGGGGATGCCTTTTGTGAGAATGGCAAGCCCTCCTTTATCATCAGAGACGGCAAACCAGGAAGAGATGGGCTGCGTTTCGGACCAGGGTTCAGTCCAATCGTGTGTATCGGGGAGACATATCTCACGCTCAACGGTGTCAAAGGGGGCGTCGGCGACCCAGGTTTTCGCGCCGGTTGCACCGCTGGGAAAGAGGACGCGCAAGCGGTGGTCGCGCGCCACATTCTCGATAGATGTTTTGATTTCGACCCGTTGCGCGCCGCACTCCAGTGTGATGGTTGATGTAACCGCCTCCTCCACAGTCTCTGACGAGCCGTGCGCCTTGAAGGGCTGAGCCGTCTCCACCAGCTCAATATTTTTTGCCTTCGGCTCGCAATGTGCCGGCAGAACCATGCGTCGCGTCACCCGGAGCGATGCGGAGAGCGGGCCGGTCTCGGCGATCTCCACTGCACCGGCGGCGCCTGTGGAATAAGCGGTGAAATCCCCCATGGGCGGTGCAAACGTGGTGGAATCTCCCACATCGCCTGAGGAGGCAAAGACATTTAAGCCGGAATAGATGCGCCCCGTCCTTTTATCCGTGATGGTGAGGCTCCCGTCGCTTTCCGCCTTTACACGCAGGTATTCGTTTTCAATCTGTGAGGGGGCGGTCTGACGTGCGGGTGCAAATCGCCCGACCTTTGCCGGAGCGCCTGAATTCAGCCACGCCCCGGGACGCACAATGTATGATTTGTATCCGTATGCGGGCAGGTCTTCCGCAAGGAAATCCACCTCCACCCGCAGGCAGAGAAATCCCAGTTGCGCCTCATGGTCGGCGAGGATTTCGCGCGCCTCTCTCTGTTTACTCTTGAGGACGAACGGCACGAGGCATCCTTTCATATCGCAGATTTCCAGCCCTGCCGGTTTCCAGATATAAGGGACATCCACCACGGCGCGCACCACGCGGCTCCGCAGAAAGCCGGTTGTGTTAAAGACCGTGAGAAGGATTTCCCGCTCCGCAAGGCGTGTGGTGTCAATCTTCACCACAATATCCTTTAGCGCCTCATAAGCAACGAAATCGGCAAGGTTGCGGGCGCGCACATATCTGTCCGCCATGGCATCATGCACGGCGTCCACACTCGTGCCGCAGATGCCGTCATGGGCGTGATTGACCATGAGCATCTTCCATGCCTTGTCGATAAAGGGTTTTGGATATCTCGCGCCGTTAAGCCATGCGAGGGTGCAGAGCGGTTCGGCAAGGCGGATGAGGGAGGTCTCTGCGGCGTGATTTAAGAGTTTCATGTTCATCCGGGCGGAGATGGTGCCGGGGAGGAGTTGATTAAAGCCGGGCACCCTGATGGGACGCCGCATCTCACCCTGTTTCACCTCCAGTTTCACGCCCTTCTTTTTCAGATATGCGCGCACATCGGCAATATATGCAGGCAGGTTTGAATGCACCAGCACCTCGCGCCCGAAATGTTCATTCGCCGCGCGAATAATCTCCGGCACATCCCTGTGCGGAAAGATGTGGTCAACGCCATCCATGGCAAGAAGAATCGGCACAGCGGAGGTCGCGAGGGCTTTTTCAATCAGATTTTCCACACACCTGACCCAGAGAGCCTTATCACGTAGAAACACCTCCTGAGTCCGCCACCAGTAATGGTCGGCGCTTGCGGCATCGCAGGCATGGACTGGTCCATCTGCGTGCCAGCGGTAAGACCAGTCCATGGCGTCGCGCCCCACACAGCCCGGACGATGCACAAGGTAAAACCAGTTGGATTTTGTGTATCGGTCGGGGAGGTGAAAGGCAAGCGAACGCGTGCCATCGGGTGATTCCCAGAAGAACTCGCTCTTTGTCTGCCACTCGCTGATGCCGCGGGAAAAGATGATGCTCGCTATGCCGAATCCGGCGAATATCTGGGGCATCTGGGCGCAGTGACCGAAGGAGGAGATGAGATAGCCCTCCATCATGGCGGCGCCGCTCGCCTGCGCTGTGCGTATGCCATAAAGGAGGTTGCGGATGATGGACTCACCTGCAACGAGATTATTATCTATCAGGGAATACCAGGGACCGGCGAAGAGGCGACCCTTTCTGAGCCAGCGGCGCACATCTTTGGCGCGCTCGGGACAAACCTCCAGATAATCGTCAATCATGACCGCCTGCCCGTCGAGGAGAAACGCCTTGTATTTCGGGTCGCTTTTAAAAATGTCAAAGAGTTGGTCGAG
The DNA here is from genome assembly GCA_026398545.1 of Candidatus Sumerlaeota bacterium. Classification (GTDB taxonomy): domain Bacteria; phylum Sumerlaeota; class Sumerlaeia; order MWCT01; family MWCT01; genus JAPLSR01. The sequence continues at coordinate 3,258 of JAPLSR010000018.1, forward strand.
GCATTTGACGAGGTAGGGCTGGAAAAACTCAAAAGGCTGACGCCACTCGCGGTCCCAGTGCGTATGTGAGACCACATGAACCATCAAATCCATCGGCAGATTTTTCATAATATCGCTCTTTGCCCCAATTGGGATATAAGACAACTCTCAAAATCAGATAGGATTACATAAATGCGGATAAGTTATAGTTTCAACAGGAAAGGAGGGAAAGTTTATTTTATATTGCGGTATAAATATTGACTAAATTATACCTCAACATATTCCACCATTGATGAGGGAGTTTGAGTTTTAATGCCGTTTTCTTTCAAACCATCAAGATGAACGACAATAGCCTCTCTTATCAATTTTATAACTTCTTTGCGTGTTTTGGCTACAGCCACACAACCCGGCAAATCGGGCACATAAGCGCCATAACTGCTTTTACCTTTTTCTATAATAATAATATATTGCATAATTTACACCTTCAATCCAGCCTGTTTAAGAATACTATTCAAAGTCCCACCTGGGACGTCAAGACCCAATTGACCTGCAATTGTCACAGTTCCCTTCTTATGAGGATGATGGAACTGACGATGGCTGCCTTTTATCCTTACGAGACACCATCCATCGCTCTCTATCAGTTTTATCACATCGCGAACTTTCATTTTATATTAATCTCGTTTCGGAAATTTTTTTATACGATGCACAGCACAAGATGGTAGTGATTTCAGTGCCTGGAAGAGGCGATATACTCTGTCGTGTTTCTTCGCCCAGCGGTTCATGTCCATGTAAAATGCGGGGTCGCAAAGGTAATAGTTGAAGGCGCAGGCGGTGCGCTCCAGACACAATGGATGAATGAAGCGCGTCCGGCGCGGGAGAAACCGCATGTCCGCATCTGTCAGGAGGAGATGGCGCATCTCGCGGCGGAAGTCGTTTGCCCGCTCGCCATACCAGATGTCCCTAAGGGTGCGCTGGTGAAGATTGCCAAGAGATTTGGCGGCGTCCGTCGCAAAATGGCAACAGGAATACACATCGCCGCTCGCCTCAATTACAGCGGCATACCAGCCGATATAACAGAATTCCACGCGCTTACCCGTGCGGCAGATGTCCGGCAGGTCAATCGCCTGCGGATAAACCCTGTATTGCTCACTCTCCGCATATTGCTGTAATCCCTCGGCGGTCAGATTGAACTGTAGCCGTGGCGCATTCCTCTCAATGACGCCTCTCAGGATGCCCCGGAATTCCTCCTTCTGCGCCTCCGTCATCTTCTTTTCAACCGGCAGACCTTCCATCGTGTTGACATATATGAAATCCACGCCTGTCGGGAGGAGCGCCTCTATCATCTGCGGGAGACGCCTGTAATTTTCCCGCCAGACAAAAATCTGCACACTGACCTCGCAATCTGAATCCGCCGTCCGCTTCGCCTCGATAATGTTATCGATTCCCTCCATGGCG
>JAPLSR010000421.1 GCA_026398545.1 Candidatus Sumerlaeota bacterium
GTTCCCGCATGTCGGGATGAGAACCTTTTGCGGGTGGAGGATATGCGCATCGCAGAGCAGACGATAAGTCTCTTTACGGACAATCGGATGGTCAACAAGGCAGACGAGGACGCCCGTGGCTTCTTTGGGAAGGTGTGACAATGCCAGTTGCAGGGAGTAAATCTGTCCCAGTTCCTGCCGCTCATTGGGGATGAGGGTGAATCCGGGGAGTGAAATGGCGTTGATTTGTGAGCGGTGTTTTTCGTTAAAGACGATAAGTCCTTCATTCATGATTCCCGCGGCGCGGATATTCTCCGCAATTATCTCGACAAAGGTTTTTTCTCCTATGCGAATGAAAGGCTTGGGGGTTTTCATTCGCCGTGACTCACCCGCCGCAAGAATGACAGGTGTGAGCATGAGCCATCTCCCACGAGATTTTTCGCTCCCGCATGTCAGAAGGGTTTTTGCCTGTCCAGTGCGGCGATTTTATTGATGCGGCGCAGGTGTCTTCCCCCATCAAATGCCGTCGCCAACCAGATATCGGTGAATTTCAGCAGGTCATTTTCCGAAAATTCCCGTGCGCCAAGGCACAACACATTGGAATCGTGGTGCCGGCGTGTGGTGGCGGCGGTTTTTTCGTTATAGACAAGGGCGGCTCTGATGCCGGGGAATCTGTTCGCAACCATGCACATCCCAAGTCCGGTAGCGCAGATGAGTATGGCGCGGTCGTTTTTTCCTTCGATAACGCTTTTGACGGCGGGAACGGCGTAATCGGGATAATCGCTCGGCTCTGCGCTCGGAGAGCCGAAATCTTCAACGCTGTGCCCTTTTGACTGGAGGAACTGTTTCAATTTATTTTTGAACTCAAAGCCGGCATGGTCATTTGCAACCGCAATTTTCATAGGAAACCTCCAGATTTTTCGATATGATGCCGCTCATATCCCGAGCTCATGTCCGGGCTCAGCGTAACAGAATGCCGCAAGTTCCGGTCGCCGGTGTCGGTGTGGGCGTTGGCGTTGGCAGGGCAGTGTTGTCGCTCCCCGGTGTTGACTCCATGAGTATAAAATCTGCGGCATTATCATTAGTATCGTTGCCATCCGGAATGCGGGAGAGGGATTTCAGTCCAACGGCGGTATCTGTTCCGGCATTGCCCGTGTCCGGCGAACCTGTGGGATGCGCCGCATCACCTTCATAGGAGACAGAGTCGATGATGGTATCCGGCGAGTCTGATAAGTGCAGGAAAATGCCGTCATTTGGGCCATTTTGTATGGCTGAGACACCCGTCATGGTTTCATTGATAACCGCCGTTATAGAGGTGCTGTCGTCTCTTGTGCCGAGAGTCCAGTATTCCCCGGGTGGGAGGAGGTGTGAGGCTGGTTTATAAGTGAAGTATGATGTCTGGACATTCATCCCCACAATTGCCAGCTGGGAGATGTCAATAGTTTTGTTGCTTGTATTTTTAAGTTCGATGAAGGACTGTGTGTCCTTGCCCGGGTTGTCATAATCTATCTCATTTATGATGATGTCGCCGGGGTTGATGGGCGTGGTGGGCGTCTGGGTTGGCGTGGGCGTTGCGGTGTGTGTTGGCGTGGGTGTTTGTGGAGCGAAGTTAGCCTGTCCGGGTGAGGCGTTCTGGAGGGAGAAGTCAACCGCATTGTCATTTGTATCGCTGCCATCCGGGATGCGGGAGAGGGATTTCAGTCCGACGGCAGTATCGGTTACGGCGCTGCCCGTGTCCGGCGAGCCCGCGGGATGTGCCGTATCACCTTCATAGGAAACGGAATCGATGATGGTATCCGGCGAGTCCGCCAGGCGCAGGAAGACGCCGTCATTTGGACCATTTTGTATGGATGGGACAGCCGGGACAGCCGTCATGGGTTCATGGACATAGGCGGCGACATCGGCGCTATCCAATGTTGTTCCAAGCACCCAGTATTCGCCGGGGTCGAGGAGATAGCTGTTGAGGTGATAGGTGAAATAAATCGCCGTGGAGCTGTTGGTCAGACCCACCACCTCAATGGAGGAGAGGTCAATGGTTTTCTGGCTGATGTTTTTTAATTCTATAAAGCTGTGTGTATCCGCACCGGGGTCGTCATAATCTATCTCATTAATGACGATGTCGCCGGGGGAGATTGTAATTATGGGGGTGGGAGTTGGCATTGGTGTTGGAGTCGGCGATGGGGTGGGTGATGGGGTTGGGGTGATTCCCCCATTCCAGATTTTCTGCACCCATTCGGGGTGGTCGATGAAGGGATTGCGGTTGCCCTGATATTGAGGTTTAAAGATAACATCATTGCGGTGGCGTTCGAGGTCGTCAACGGGGTCTTCAGTGTGCCACTTGAGGAGTGTGTCAAGTATTCCCATATAAGCCGGGGAGAAATTTGTTTTGGAGTCGACGATTTCATTGGGGTAATTGGTGAGGATGAGGTCAGGCTCCGGACATCCTGTGTCGTCGTGGATACCCCCCTCATAGCGGACGTCCAAGTAAAACAGGGCGCGAGCCACATCTCCCCTGCGGTGCGGACAGACCTCCCATGAGTTGGTGTTTGCTAAGTTTGCGAACTCCGGAAACCCAATCACGGCATAAGTGGTGCAGCCGGAAAGGCAATCATCGTAAATTTTTTGGCCCCGTGCAGAATTATATTTCGCATCGCAGGCAAAGATGTGGTGGCAGTCCGAGTATGGATAATTGCACGCGCCATCAACCGCGAAACCGTAGGATTTAGGCCATGCATGTTCAAGGTTCCAGGCGTCTGGGTAGCTTGTTTTGTCATAGCTTACGTTTTTATAGATATCGAGGATATTCATAGAGTTATCGGGGTCTTCATCCGCCTCTGCGACAACTTCCTTCACCTTGCTGTCATATGAGAGGTGTGTGTGGTTGTGGATGATATTGTGCAGGGCAAGCCGGAGGTCATTGCCGGTGAGACCTTCAGCGGGGTCATAATAACCGGCTGGCGGTTCACAGAAGAGGGAGGATATCCCGATAAGAATGAGGAACACAATCAGGGCAACTTTTTTTGGCATCTCCATTCCTTTTCGTCCAAAATATGACGAGATGCTTATCCATTCCTCCTGCGGGCATTTCAATACTTTTTTCATCCTCTTTCCTTCTTGACGTGTGAAGGGGATTTGTGGCGCTATATTTTCTCAAAAAAAACCGGGGGAGGGGAAATGCGACTTTATCTCGTCCGTCACGGGGAGGCATTGCCCAAAGCCATTGACACTTCCAGACCGCTTTCGGAGCGGGGGCGGCGTGAGGTGCAAAAGGTTGCCGCATTTCTGAAACCGCTCGGACTTCACGTCAGGGAAATCTGGCATAGCGGGAAGACCCGCGCCGCCCAGACAGCGGAGATTATAGCCTCCGCCATCGTCTCCGATAGAGGGCTGAAAGCCGTGGAAGGCATGGCGCCAGATGACGCTGTGTCACCATTTCTTGTCAGAATCGCGGAGGCGGATGGCGATGTTTTGCTTGTGGGGCATCTGCCATTTCTGGATAAGATGGCAGCCGCCCTCATTTTGGGAAAAGAGTCTATTGAAATTCTCACCCTTTCCACAGGCGGGGTCGCCTGCATGGAGCGCAACGCAGAGGGCGCCTGGCGGTTTGTGTGGATGCTTGACCCGGACATCATCCCTGATGAAGTTATAGCGACATTGAATCATTAAGGCGGGGGGGACTGCCGATGGAGAGGACGTTTCTTGATATTGTTCAGGGCAGGTTCAGTGCGCGGGATTATCTGAACAAGCCCGTTGAGAGGGAGAAGATTGAGCGCTGTCTCGAGGCGGCGCGGCTGGCGCCATCTGCCTGCAACTCCCAGCCGTGGAGGTTCATCATTGTGGATGAGCCGCAATTGAAGAACAGGCTATGTGACGCAATCTTTGCGGGGCCTTACAGCGTCAATTCATTTGCGAAGAAGGCGCCGGCGCTTGTCGTTGTACTTTCTGAAAAAGGCTCATTCATGGCGCGTGTGGGCGGTTTTTTGCGGGACACGCGGTATTATCTCATCGATATCGGCATTGCCGTGGAGCATTTTGTCCTTCAGGCGACGGAGCTGGGTCTTGGGACATGCTGGATAGGCTGGTTTAATGAGAAGGCGTTAAAGAGGGAGATGGAACTTTCCCGTGGCGCAAAGATAGATGTGGTCCTATCCCTCGGGTATCCCGCCGGCGCTCCGCCGGAGAAATCGCGCAAGTCCATTAAGGAGATGGCAAGTTTCAATAAGAGCCCCTGACAGAATAACCACCAGGACACAAACAGCCTGAGAAGAATTAACCACGAAGAGCACGGGGAAAATCGTAAGAATTTATCCACGAATTTACACGAATATATTCGCCTGAGGCGGATAGAGCCTTTGTGGTTAGCTCATTATGAATTCTTCTTTATCGCGGGGCAGTAAAAAATATCCCTTTATCCCTATTCCTCTTCGTCAACCTCGCGGATTCTCCAGATTGGGTCCTGGTCATGAAAACCGATGCAGATGGCAAAAGGATGTTCAGGTAGGTTGTCCACACATCTGCCAAAGATGGAGACGGTGCGCGCAATGAGGCAGAGGGTAACCCCCATACTCGATTTTTTATCATCATATCCGCCGAACTCAGCGTAAATGGCGGTGAAGTCGGGGAGGTCGGGTCCTTCGACCTCTTTATCCCACTCGGACGCCCAATCGTCATCCTCCTCTTCCTCACTTTGATATTCGGGGCAGACGAAGAAATTCCCCTGCCAGTTATTATCCATGTCATATTCAAAATAGATTGCCCCAGCGGAGGTTTTATCCGCCGTTTCAACCGCCTCTGACAGAGATTTCATCAAATCCTTCTCATAATCAGACATGTCCACATCGTCAATCTGCCCGACCACATCCTTTCTCGACCAGGAAAGGGCAAGGCGCCGGTATCTTAACTCCAGTTCCGCCCAGTTGTGCTCCTTGACTTCTTCATACATTTTTTCAAGATACGTGAAAATATTCATTAGTGTGCTCCCACCGATTAGCTGACGGAAAAATCTGTTTATTCATATTGCTGAAGAAGGCAAGCACAAAAATGATATATTTGGAGGTTGACCAGGCAATCGGGAGTTTATATCGCTTTTTTGCGATTTGTCATTGTTCGCTGGGGGGAAATGTTATGGGGAAGGGCGACATGGGACTGGAGGGGATGATGTTTGACCTGGATGGGACTCTGGCTGAGACCCTGCCGGTCTGCCTGACTGCCCTGAGGCGGACGTTCAAGAAATTTTTCAATCGGGAATGGACAAGTAAGGAACTGTTGTCCTATTTCGGTCCCACGGAGGAGGGGGTGATAAAGAGACTCCTTCCAGACCGTGCGGATGAGTGCATGAGGATTTATTACTCGGAATATGAGAGGGCGCATGGGCTCTGTCCCGGACCCTTTCCCGGCATACCGGAGGCGCTTCGGCTCCTGCGTTCGAAGAATATCCGTCTTGCCCTTGTTACCGCAAAAGGGGAGAGGACGATGAGGATTTCTCTCAGGCGCCTTGGGCTTGAGTCATATTTCAGCGACCTGGAGCATGGCTTTGAGGACGGGAATAAAAAGGAGATTTCCATTCAGAGGGTGCTGGGGCGCTGGAATATGAAGCCCGCGAGTGTGGGTTGTGTCGGCGACGGCGCATCGGATATTGCGGCGGCTCGGGCGCAGGGACTTGTCTCCATTGCCGCCTCATGGGCAAAATCCGCAAATGAGGAACGCCTCCTTTGCTCCCGACCCGATTTCCTCTTCAGAACCGTTGATGAATTTGTCAAATGGCTTAAAGGGATAAAAAAAGTGAGCCGTTGACGCTCAAAGCCTCCGCATTTCCCGGATGCGCCAATATCCGTGAATTTCAGTCTTCCCTTATCATGACGAGCAGCATTTTGAAGGGGCTTGGGGCGCGGACGGCATGGGGCTGGTTGGCGGGCATGATGATGGCGTCGCCCGCATTCACAGTGGATGTCCTGCCGGAGATTGTGACTTCCGCCGTGCCATCGAGGACATATACAAAGGCGTCAAATGGCGCGGTATGTTCACTCAGCCCCTGTCCCGCATCAAAGGCGAAAAGGGTGAGTGTGCCCGTCTTTTTGCGGATGATTTCCCGGCTGACGATGGAGTCTTTCTGATAATCCACGAGGTCAGCCAGAGTAAAGGGTGAGCCATGAATTTGTTCTGCGCCTTTTTTTAATGGGCACTCCATGGGTCTTTCTCCTTTCGCGAATGTGGATGTGAGTTGCGGAGCTTTTCCGCCGCCCTGATGATGGCTGTGATACGTCTTTTATCTAAGGGATTCTCCCACCTTCCGCCTTTTTTAACGTAGGAGCCGATGATGAATCCTTGAACACAATGCCACAGTTCGGGGAGATTTTCGGGCGTTGTCCCTGAGCCAACAAGGAGGGGCAGGCGGGAGCCGCGTGCCGCCTCGTCAAGGTCGGAGGCTGATGTGGGGCGACCTGTTGCTGTTCCTGAGATGACGAGTGCGTCCGCGCCGAAAAACTCCGCCGCATGCGCCGTATCTGCAAGACTTACATCCGCCGTGATGGCGTGGCTGGAGTGCTTTTTTTTGATGTCTGCAAAGATTAGGATGTCCTCTGCGCCGATTAGTCGCCTGTAGCGCAGGAGCTCGGCGGCGTCCGATTCCATCAGTCCCTCATCTGCCACGTGGGCGAATACAAAGCCCTCTGCGCGGATGAACTGCGCGCCAGCCGTCAGAGCCACGGCAAGCGCCTGCCGGTTCGCCCCTGCAAGTATCTGCACTCCAAGGGGGCAATCCACTGCCTGCCGGACGGCATCCGTGACGGATGTCATTGCCGCAACGATTTCGGGTCCAACATCCCGTTTGAGATAAGGGACGTCATGCATGTTCTCGACCAGGAGGGCGTCAAAACCGGCATTGCACAGGGAGCGCGCCTCAGATACGGCGATGCGCCGGATTTCCTTCATGGGCAGATTGTGTTCCGGCGTGCCGGGGAGCGCCCGCACATGCACCATGCCGATAAGCGAAACATCCTTATTAGTCAGGGATTTCATTTTTTTTATTTTCCGGATAATGTTTCAGGATTTTTTTTGGTTTTGAGTGTTGCTGGCTTTTTTGCTCCGGGCATAACGCGGGCAAAATGGGTGTTTTCTCCGGCAATGCCGCCCTTTGAACCAAAATATTCAGTGCGCTCGCTGATGCCATTTGTGCCCTCCTGTGTGGACCAGTAGCGCATGCCTTCAATCTTATCCGCTTTGTCTCTCACCCAGTTGAGGAAGATGACGCTGTGTCCGGTGGGGATTTTTTTGCCCTCTTTGAGTGTGCGCCAGAGCTGGACAAAGTCGCC
>JAPLSR010000345.1 GCA_026398545.1 Candidatus Sumerlaeota bacterium
CTGAAGGCATCACCAATGGCATTGGTGCCGGAGGCGCAGGCTGTTACGGTGCATGAATTGGGTCCCTTCAGACCCATATCAATGGCAACCATGCCGGCAGCCATGTTTGGAATCATCTTGGGGATAAGAAGTGGGGTGACGCGTCCCGGTCCCTTCTGGAACAGCACAATGGTTTGCTCCTCAATCAGACTGATGGCGCCGATGCCGACACCGATGATGACGCCGAATTTATCCCTGTCCACCTGGTCCAGTTTGATACCGGAATCGGCAATAGCCTGGCGTGAGCTGACAACTGCAAACTGGCAGAAGCGTTCAACCCGCCTGACCTCCTTTTTGTCAAAGTGGTCTTCAGGATTAAAGTTTTTGACCTCGGCGGCAATGCGGCAGTCGAAGGAGGAGGCGTCAAAACACGTGATTTGGGCAACGCCGCTTTTCCCGGCGATGAGGGACTCCCAGTAGGTTCGCACATCATTCCCGATAGGAGTGACAGCGCCAAGACCTGTGACAACAACGCGTTTTTCTTCCATGTTCAAATTGTCCCTTAAAAGGGAATAATATTATAAGGCATGGAAAACATCCACCACCATGGATGATTCCATGCCTGTTATCAGAGTCTTTGAAACAGATACGTTACCGGATAAAGAATGCAGAGGGAACGGCGTAGCGACCCAGTTCACCCCTCCGCCTTATCAGTCGCCTTCTTATCCTCAATATACTTAATCGCCTGTCCGACAGTGGTGATTTTTTCCGCCTCCTCATCCGGAATATCTATACCGAATTGCTCCTCAAACTCCATGACGAGTTCCACAATGTCCAAAGAGTCAGCGCCAAGGTCTTCAATAAAGGACGCATCATCAGTGATTTCCTCAGGATTGACGCTCAGTTGGTCTACAATAACCTTTTTCACCTTCTCCCTGATATCAGACATTCTCAGCTACCTCCTGTGATTTTTGTTCATTCTCACTTATTGCAGTCATTTAGATACTTAGTCCCATAATGCCATTTATTTTTACATTTCAAGAAAAATGTTTTAGAAAATTATTCTCCGGAAGCCCCACACCCCAAAAATGGGCTCAGCCCGGACGCTTTTGCTCCCTCCCCGGCTGGTCAAAGGCAATCTCCGCAAGGAGCATTTCCAGTCCATCTTTTGAAATCCCTGATAAGGTGACCTCCAGCAGGTCGCTCTTGTGTGCCGGTCATCCCATTCCATCCCCAAACCTGACCGAAAGGTCTTGAAAATCACCCGAAATTATAATGCTTCCTGACCGCCTTTTTAATATCCCAGACACAGCGAAGACCTCTGGGAAAGGTGACGAGGTCGCCCTTTTTTATATTCACTTTGGCGCCGTCCTCCGTCTCCACAATCACATCGCCCTCAAGAAAATAACAGGTCTCCGGCTCGGAATAATACCAGTCAAACCGCGAGACCTCCTTCTCCCAGACAGGCCAGGAAAAGACACCAAGGCTATCAAGTTTCTCCTTGGTGGGCACTTCAATTTCAATCTCCATGGCTCCCCCCTTATGTGACATTAAAAGTGGTTTTAACAAAAGTTTGAATCAAATAATTCCTCATCACTCTGCCACATGCAACCAAAATCATTAATGAAAGCCCATGCAAACATTTTAATACTTTTCCCTTGATTCATTCAAATGAGATGTAATAGGAAGATAACTTATCTACCGACTGGTTGGATTCTCCAGCGGCGGATGTGAGATGGGGTGCACGCGTAAAGGGGATAAACGCGGCAGCAATCCAACATTTCGAAAAAGAATACACTGAAAAAAAGGAGGTAAGGTATGGCCAAGGGTGACACCTCCGCATCGGAGGACAAGGTGATTGAAAAGGTGTCAGCCATTGAGCGGAAGCTCGATGAGCTGAAAGCCACAACCCGCACGTCGATATGGGTCGGACGTCTCGTCCTGCTTGTAATCGCTGTGGTGATGATTATCCAGGTGCTGTCAGTCATCAACATCTTCACCACACTTGATAAAGAGGCGTATGCCAAGGCGGCCCAGGAGGAGTTCGTGGAGCTTATACCCAAGATTGGGAAAGAGGCGGGGAATCTGGCTGAAAAACTGGCTCCTGTTTATCAGAAGGCATTGCTCAATGAATTTAATGAGGCAATGCCGGAGATTGCCGAGACATTCACAAAAGAAACCGAAACGCTTGTCAAGGAGGTAGGCAAATTCGTCAATGAGAGCCTGGAAGCCAAATTCGGAAGCAACCTTGAAACGCATCTGGAATTTCTTGCCAAGGATATGCCGGAACTGAAGGATGAAGCCAAGCGTCAGCAGATTATGAAGGGCATTGGCGACGCCTGTAACGCCGTATCCGTGCGGTTTGCCACGGAACTCTTCAAGCCCCAGATTGACACTCTTTATGACCTCAATGCCACCATTGAAAGTAATCCCATCCCGGATTCTTACAAGAACATGAAGGACGCTGACCTGATTTATCATACGACAAAAAAGGTGGGGGACCTCTTGCTCATGAAGCTTGTTGTCTTAGAGGATGTGTTTGCCGAACCTGTCAAGATTGAGGCTAAGGCAGTCAAACCTGCCAAACCGCAGGAGGCAGCTCCGGCGCCTGCCATGATGGAAAAGAAGGCTGAACCGGCTAAGCCGGAAACAAAGTGATGCGAAAGTGAGGTGAAGGCTATGACTGAACTAATTGACATTGAGAAGAAGATAGATACTATTGCCGCAAGACTTGACGGTGATATCAACAAAAAGAAAAACACCATGACAGTCACCGTTGTGGGTGGGGTTATATTGCTGGTTATCGTTTTTATATACTTTGGATATATCAAGAGTCTCATCAGGACTGCCATTGAACCCGGCGGCATCATGCTACTGGCACGAGAAAAAGTCCAGAAGTTGCTACCCGATATCTCTAAAAATGCGGAGGAGGAACTGGTAAAAGCTGCGCCGGAAATCGCCCGTAGTTCACGTAAGGAACTTATTAAAGCTATCCCGGACGCCAGGAAATATCTTGAGGAACAAATCAAAATTAAAACAAACGAGGCACTGGACCAACTTATCCTGGAGTTCGACAAGATTGTCACAGCAGCCCTTGATGACCACAAGGCTGAAATCGTCGGTTTCATGCGTGATATCCTGGACCCGGCAAAAAAGGATAAGATTCCTGATGAGATTTACACAGCCCTGGAAGCGCAGTTCAAACAGCCCGAAATCAAAGCCGATATCGACGCTTACACCAATATCCTCATCCGCCTGAATAAAAAAATTGCCTATCTCTATGCGGGCAAGGACTTGACCGATGAAGAAAAAACCGTCCTTGATATCATTTATTGCGTGAGGGAGCTGGCTGGCCGGGGGGCAAAAAGCGCTGTTGTAAAACCTTGAACTCTCATCAAGTGAGAGCCATTCATCGGCAATTATTCCTTCCATAATGAAAGGGGTGCCAGTATAGGCGCCCCTTTCTTTTTCAAAATAGTCTTCCACTCATACGTTGAAACACTTGACGCGGCATGGATTAATACGGATACTTCTCATTCAAACCCTGAAGAAATATATGGATTTCCCCATATCCATTTGAAATAATATTAAAAAGGGACTGAAATTCCGCCACCGTGATGATTGATAAAAAGGAAAGCATTGCGATACTCGGAGCAGGTCTTGCAGGGCTATCATGTGCCTTCCGCCTCACCGAGCTTGGATATGAGAATATCACCATCCTTGAAAAGGAGCCTGAGGCGGGCGGTCTGGCAGTCTCTGTTCATTATAAGGGACATGTCTCAGACCTTGGACCGCACCGTATCCATTCCGAAATCCCCCGTGTCCGGAATTTTCTGAATGACTGTGCGGGCAATCTGATTGTCAAGCGACAGCGTAATAGCCACATGATGCTCGATGGCGGGATGCTCCCCTATCCGCCCAGATTTTTCACAACGGTCGGGCACTTTGGCGCGGCAAAAATGGCTGGATTTCTGGGGAGTTATATCTGGACGCGTTTTGCACACTTCATATCACCCCCACCTGAGGAAACGTTTGAGACTGTTATGGAAATGGCATTCGGGCGTGCGCTGTGCAGGGCAATCATCAAACCCTATACGGAAAAGACCTGGAAAATGAAAACGGATGAGCTTTCACCGGAAGTGGCAGGGGCGCGTGTCTCTGCGGGAGGTCTCTCCGCCCTTGCGCGACGCCTCTTTCTGCGCGAAAAAAGGGGGATGGAAACCTCCCTCGATGAATTTCTTTACACCCGTGGCGGGATTGGGAAACTCGCCAGCGTCCTTGAGGAAAAACTTGCCAACCTTGGCGTGCATTTCCTCTTCAATGCGGAAGTCACAGGTCTTGAGGCTGGACGGGAGAGGGCGTGGCGAATATGCTACCGCCGGGAAGGAGGGGAAATATTTAGAGAGGCTGACCTATGTTTCTCCACCATCCCAATCACAGACCTGATGGGATATCTTTTAAAGCGGAGTCCTGATGAAAGGGTGGCGCAATCTCTATCATCTCTTGGATTTCTGGCAATGGTTCTTGTGTTTGTGCGCGTCAAACGACCCCACATCTCTCATGACACATGGCTTTATTTCCCCGACTCGGAATTGATTTTCAACAGGGGGTATGAGGCGAAAAATTTTGATGAGTCGATGGGACCGGCGGACGAGTCCATCATCTGTTTAGAAATTACAGCCCGAACGGGCGATAGTCTGTGGCGCCTGCCGGATGAATATTTCCAAAAGCGGGCGGTTGATGACCTGACCTGCACAGGCATTGTGAGCAAAAATGAAATTCTGGACGCCCATGTCCGGCGCATCACCCACGCCTACCCCATTTACCACAGGCAATACAGGCGCGCCCTTGAGGATGTTTACAGTTATCTCATGCGCCGTCCGGCATTAATCACACTGGGTCGTCAGGGATTGTTTCACCACAACAACATGGACCACTCGATATATGAGGGACTGCTCGCGGCGGAGTATGCCGCGGAAAAAGAAAATGCCTGCGCCGCATGGTATC
>JAPLSR010000393.1 GCA_026398545.1 Candidatus Sumerlaeota bacterium
CATGGCGCCCATGGCGGGGTGGTTTGCCGGCACACGCGGGAAGAGTCGAATCATGGCGGGGCGAATCAGATTGACAAGCGCCCTGACCAGACCGGACTCGTCAGCAATCTTCATGATACCAAGCCAGAGCGCCATGAGTCCAATGTAATCCAGGCATATCTTGACGGCTGTCTCCACCGTTTCCTTCACCTTGTCGGTGATATCCTTGCCCTTTGCCTTTAATACCTCAATCCGTTTCTCGAAAGAATCCGCCTTCAGGGCATCACTAATGGAGACCCCCATGCCGATAATTATGCCAAGGACAATCAAAATAATAAAGACATGGTTCAACATGAAAGAATCACCTCCTTTACACGAGCGAAGTATTCAGAAAACAATCAGGTGAATAATATTTGAGAAAAATCAAGCAACAGTGTAATGTCAATATATTTCCCAATTGGCGCGGAGTATCTCCTGAAACAGTCGGGGACATTATATGGGAAAGAATTAATGACATGGCGGAGAGGGCAGGATTCGAATCCTCCTGAGGCGGACTATAAGCCCGCTTCAGACTTTATATATCACTCAACCACTACGGAGGACGAACTTTCAGTCCACGATTTCAAGAAATTTTTATCAATTCGCCGATTCTCAAATTCTCCGATTCTCAAATAAGCTGGCGGAGAGGGCGGGATTCGAATCCTCCTGAGGCGGACTATAAGCCCGCTTCAGACTTTATATATCACTCAACCACTACGGCGGACGAACTTTCAGCCCACGATTTTAAGAAATTTTTATCAATTCCCCGATTCTCAAATTCTCCGATTCTCAAATAAGCTGGCGGAGAGGGCGGGATTCGAACCCGCGGAGGACTTTCGCCCTCACACGCTTTCGAGGCGTGCTCCTTAATCCGCTCGGACACCTCTCCGCATGGCGGAAACAAAGGACAAATGACAAATTACAAATAACATCAAATGATTATTTTTTCGTATAGACTCACCCTTAAGACGTCAATGGAAATTCAGCGTTTAGCGGTAAAGAATTTTTTTAAAAGCTCGGCGCATGGTTCTGACAGAACTCCGGAAATGACTTCAACCTTATGATTGAACCCCTCAATGGCAAGGAGGTTGCAGTGGGTTTCAACCGCTCCGGACTTTGCATTGGGGGCGCCGTAAATCAGGCGGCGGATGCGGGCAAGGATGAGTGCGCCGGCGCACATGGGGCAAGGCTCTAACGTCACATAGAGGTCGCACTCGCACAGTCGCCAGTCGCCAACGAGGCGCGCCCCATCGCGCAAAACAAGGATTTCCGCATGGGCAGTGGGGTCGCCTGTGGATTCACGCATATCATGCGCCCGCGCAAGACATTCATCCCCGGAAATCAGCACCGCGCCAACGGGGATTTCATCTAAGGCAAAGGCTTTCCCCGCCTCATTCAGCGCCTCATTCATCCAGCGCTCATCCGTTTGTCCCCGGGTATTTCGGGATGGCAGGTCGCGAGAATTTTCCACCGGTGGAATTCACCCCGAGCTCTTTAATCCTGACGATACTTTGTGACCTTATCAATATCTTTTGTGGGAATGGTTATCATGAAACCCTGAGAGTGCTCTATGGTGGTTTTCTCACCTATCTGCTCAATGATTTTACCCTTAATCTGCCCGCCGTTTTTGAGCTGAATGACGTCCCATTTTGGCATGACAGGCGGCGGGGTTGGCTGTGGTGTTTGCGCGGGAGGCGGGGTCATTAACTCAGGCGGGGCGGGGAGCCCCGGCGGTAACTTTGTCGCCTCCGGTGCCGGGGATGTGGGGGCAGGGGGTATGAAAACGGGCGTGGGTGTCATAATTTCTGCAAGATTCGGCAGGGAGGGCAACCCCGGTATTGCGGGGATGGTAACAGGGAAAGGTGTGGACGTGGGTGTGGGCGTGCGTCGCATGGTGAGCGTGGCGGTGGTGAATCCTGCCATTGGACGAGTGCCGGTTGTGATTGCGGCAAGTGACAGGGTTTTTGTTGTCTGAATTTCAACTGGTGTTGGTTTTGGGGTCTCAATGGGGCGGCTGGCACGCCGGAATTCCATGACGCGGCTGGTGAACCCTGCCTGTCCAATACTGGAAAAAATGGTGTCAGGATTATCCTGTGAGGGAACGCGATAGCAATAAATTGCCACACCATCCAGATTTTTCTGCCTCGCCATCCAGATTTGATTCACAATGGCACCCGTAAAATTAAAGAACCCTCCAATGCCGCAAATAAATTTTCCATTCTGGCGGTTTGCAGTGGCA